>QHWK01000662.1 GCA_003223775.1 Acidobacteriota bacterium | reverse complement strand
TGCCGGAGCTGGCGCGTGCGGCGGGGCTCACGGTCGTCTTCGCCGACGTCGATCCGCGGACCTTCGACATCGACCCCGATTCAATCGAGCGGCTGATCACCGACAAGACGCGCGCGATCGTGCCGACGCACCTGTACGGCCTGCCGTGCGACATGGATCGCATCCTCGACATCGCGGCGCGCCACGATCTCGTCGTGCTCGAGGACTGTGCGCACGCGCTCGGCGCGCAGTACAAGGGCCGACCGGTCGGGACGTTCGGCGCCGGCGCGCTCTTCAGCTTTCAGACGTTGAAGCCGCTCAACTGCTACGGCGGCGGGCTCGTGCTCGTCAGCGATCGCGCGGTAGCCGCGCGCGTGCGCGCGCTCATCGAGGCGCTGCCCTGGCCGAGCGAGAAGCGCGTCGCGGATCGACTGCTCGTCGGACGGCTGCAGCGGATCTTCATCAAGCCGTGGGTGTTCTCGATCTCGCTCTTCCCGGTGCTGTGGGTGTCGGCGCTCATCGACGCGAACCCCGACGTGTTTCTCTGGGAAAAGATCCGATCGCTCCAGCCGCTGCCCGAGCAATATGCCGAGCGGTTCCCGAACGTGCAGGCGGCGATCGGGCTCGAGGCGCTGACGCACCTCGACGCGTGGACGGCGCAGGCGCAGGCCAACGCGCAGTACGTCACGCGGACGCTCGACGGCGTCGCGGGCGTTCAGCCGCCGTCGGTCCCGCCGGACCGCACGCACGTCTATTATCAGTACTGCGTCTACGGCCCGGCGACGGCGAAAAGAGATGAGCTCGTCGTCCGCTGCGTGCGGCGCGGCGTCGACATCGAGACGCTGCACGTCGACGTGCCGCCGGACATGGCGCTGTTCGCCGGCGTGCGCGCCGAGGCGGACGGCGCCCGGCGCGGGGCGCAGGCGATGCAGGTGCCGGTCTATGCCGGCCTCACGCGCGAGCAGATCGAGCGCGTCGCGTCGACGGTCCGCGACGTGCTTGGATCGGCGTAGTGCTCGTCTACCTGTCCATCTACCTCGCCGCCATCATCGAAGGGGAGGCGTACTACATCGTCCAGTGTTCGCTGGCGGCGAACGGGATACTGTACTGGCCGGCGGTGCTGGTCGCCGGCGCTCTCGGCGGCTCGACCGGCGATCAGTTCTGGTTCTACCTGCTCCGCGGCCGCGTGCACTGGCTCGACCGCTACCCCAAAATCGCGCGGTTCGAGGCGCGCGTCCGCCGGCACGTGCACGCGCGCGAGGCGCTCATCATCCTGGTCGGCCGCTTCCTGCCGGGCCTGCGGACGGCGATTCCCGCCGCCTGTGCGGTCGCCAACGTCGCGCCGCACAAGTTCAGCGCGCTGAACCTGGTCAGCGCGTTCGCGTGGGCGAGCACGATCATGCTGCTCGTCAAAGGCGGCGCGCTGACGATGGGCGCCATCGGGCTGAACGCGTGGTGGGCGCCGTTCATACCGGCCGCGCTGCTGCTGCTCTTCGTGTTCTGGCTGAGCCGGCCGGCAGGGGCGCGGAAGCGCAATTGAGAATTTGGAATTCGTCGTCAGACTGTCAAGTCGCCCACAGTCGTGACAACGCGACAACGAATTCCAAATTCCAAATTCCCAATTCTTAATTTCACTGCGCAGCAATGGCCGATCGCCGTCCGCGCAGGACGAACTTCTGAATCTTCCCCGTTGCCGTCTTCGGCAGCTCGCCGACGAACGTGAAGCTGTGCGGGCACTTGAAATGCGCGAGGCGCTCGCGCGTGTGCGCGCGCAGTTCTTCCGCCGCGCACGACGCGCCCGGCTTCAGGACGACGAACGCGTGCGGCGCTTCGCCCCAGCGCGCGTCCGGCAGGCCGACGACCGCCGCCTCGTGCACGGCGGGATGCCGCAGCAGCACGCCCTCGACCTCGACCGACGAGATCGTCCGGATCGTTGTAGTACCCCTGCATCACGGCGTTCCCGCGCACGACGATCTCGCCGACGGTCAGCCCGTCGCGCGGCACGTCGCGCATCTCTTCGTCGACGACGCGCAGATCGCCGGACGTGATCAGCTCGACGCCCTGCCGCGCCTTGATCACCGCCCGCTCGCCCGGCGGCAGCGCCGCGTGCTCGGGCCGCGGCTCGCAGACGGTGATGAACGGCGACGTCTCGGTCAGCCCGTAGACGTGCGTGATCGTCCAGCCCAGCTCGCCTTCCACGCGCTCGATCGTCGCCGCGGCCGGCGGCGCGCCGGCGGTGACGACGCGCAGGCCCTGCGGCGCCGACGCGCGCAGCTCCTGCGGCGCCGACGCGACCCCGATGAGCACCGTCGGCGCGGCGCAGAAGATCGAGACGCGCTCGGCCGCGACGAGCGGGAAGATGTGCGCGGGATCGACCTTCCGCAGGCAGACGTGCGCGCCGCCGACGGCCGTCACCGTCCACACGTACGTCCAGCCGTTCGCGTGAAACATCGGCAGCGTCCAGAGGTAGCGATCGGTCATCTGCATCGGGATGTGCAGCAGCGTCCCGACGACGTTGATGTACGCGTTGCGGTGCGTGATCATCACGCCCTTCGGCCGCGACGTCGTCCCGCTCGTGTAGTTGATCGTCAGCAGATCCTGCTCGTCGACGTCGGCGCGGTCGAAGGCCGCCGCCGCGCCGGCCACGAGCCGCTCGTAGTCGAGCCACCCCGCGCACGTCCCCTCGAGCGCGACGAAATGGCGGACGCCCGGCAGCTGCGGGCGGATGCCGTCGAGGCACTCGAGATAATCGGCGTGCGCGCAGACGACGGTCGCGCCGGAGTGGTTGATGATGTACTCGAACTCACCGGCGCTCAGGCGATAGTTGATCGGCACGAGCACGGCGCCGATCTGCGGGACGGCGTAGAACGACTCGAGCTGCGCGTGGGTGTTCGGCGCGATGTACGCGACGCGGTCGCCGCGCGCGACGCCGAGCGCCTGCAGCGCCGCCGACCAGCGGTCGCACCGATCGAAGAACTGCGCGTAGGTGAGCCGCAGCGCGCCGTCGACGAGCGCTTCGCGGTCCGGGTACAGCGCGCGCGCGCGCCGCGCGAACTCTAGCGGCGTTAGGGGCGTAATCATATCAATGCGGATTGCGGATTGCGGATTGCGGATTGATTGTGGATTGCGGAGTGGGGATTGCGGAGTGCATTGTCGATTGCGAATTGTAATTGCTGATTGCTGATTGCTGATTTCCGCAATCCCCAATCCGCAATCAATCCGCATCCCGCAATCCGCCCTCCGCAATCAATCCGCAATCCGCAATCCGCAATCCGCATTGTTCATCGCGCGAGCTTGCCGACCGAGATCAGGTTCGCGAGCAGCTGGTACGCGCCGTCGGTGCCCGCGGGCAGCTGCCGCCACAACCCGAGGCCCACGTAGATCCAGCGGCCTTTGCCGTAAGGGGCCTCGACGAGCGCCCCCGTCTTCGGCCCCTTGTTGAAGGTGAAGTTCTCGTCGAGGCGGATGAGGTCGTGGTAGCGCGAGTCGCGCTCGCCGAGGAAGTACAGGCCGCGCTCCTGCACCCAGTTCTCCCACGTCGTCTCGTTGATCTCGTTGGGCGTCGTCATCAGCGGATCGCGCGGCGCGACGATCTCCACCGGCGAATGCTCGTCGGTGATGCGATCGGCGCTGACCTTCGCCGGGTACGGCCCGTACTGCGCGTCGTTGAACTCGAACTTGTTGTACTGCACGATCGCGGTCCCGCCGTTGAACACGTACGCGAGCAGCCGGCTGTTGTTCGCGCGCAGATCGTCGCGGCGTTCGTACGCGCGCACGCCGGTGACGATTGCGTCGAAGCGCGACAGATCGGGCGCCACGCGCACGTCGATCACCTTCAGCGTCGTCTCCGCCGGGTCGTAGGTGTGATAGCGGCGGATGTGCGGGTACTCGATCACTTCGTAGCCGCGGTCGAACGTCTGGCCGCCGGCCGACGCGACGGCGCGCACGTGGAACTCGCCGGGCGCGGTGCCCGGCGCCGGCTTCAGCAGAAAGCGAACCGTGAGCGCCTCGTCGCCGCGCGTGAACTTCACGGTCTGCTCCGGCGGCGCCGCCGTCCAGCCGGGCGGCGTCTCGAGGCGCACGGCGCTCTCGATCGCGTCCGTCGTGTCGTTCACGACGGTGACGCGGATTTCGCGGTCCGCGGTCGGCGCGTCGGCCGGCGACGGACGGAGCGGCGCTGGCGCGGCTGCGGGACGGCCTGCAGACCGTCCCCTGCCGTCCGGCAGGGCGCGGCCTTGAGGCCGCGTCGCGGTCGGTTTGGCCGGCGTCGGCGTCGCCGGCGCGCTGCGAATCGCCGACGCGGGCACGATGGCGATCTGCGGTGACACGCGGAGCGAGAGCGCCGGCACGACGAGCAGTTCGGTGCGCTTCTCGCCGCTGAAGACGTTGCCCTCGTAGCGATGCTCGATCGGGAGGCCGCTGATCACTTCCTCGCCGCCGGGCATCGCGAGCGTCACCTGGACATAGAACGGCGTCGGGCGCATCGGCAGCCCGAACGGCGCATCCGGATCGAGCGTGTATCGTCCCGCCTCGCCCGCGCGGTGCCAGTACGGCTCGCTGATGCGCGCGTTGGCCGGCACCTTCAGCGCCGGCTCGCAGTGCGCCACCTGATCGCGCTTCACGCTCGGCATCAGCGGCTGCTGCGGCGCGGCGGCGCTGCCGCGGCCTCGTCCGCCGCCGGGAAACGCGAAGCCGCCGCCGGTGAACGCCGTCATCGTGCAGGCCGCCGAGGGCGACGCGTCGAGATCGAAGCCGTCGAAGCGCACCTGCTTGATGCCGACTTCGGCCGGGCCGCGATTCGCGACGATGACGTTCACGTTCACCGCTTCGCCCGGCACGACGACGCCGTCGTCGGCCAGCGCCTCGACGCGCACGTGGTCGGCGAGCAGCGCCGCGTTCTGGAACTCGACTTCTTTCTGCCGCAGCCGGAAATCGATCTCGTACTTCGCGGCTTCGTCTATCGACATCGCGCGCAGCTCGCGCCGAAGCACGCGGACGGCGTACAGCCCGTCGAGAATCGGCTTCAGCGCCGCTTCGTCGGTCGACGTGTCGAAGAGGCGCTCGGCCGTCAGCGCGGCCGTGGCGATCACTTTGAGGCCCTCGGTGAGATCGCGCGGCGGGCGAGGCCCGGCGAACGACGCGAGGCTCGCCAGCGTGCTCTCGACGCCGTCGAAGAGCGACGTCTCGTCCTTCTGCATCTGCGCCGGCAGCGTGGTCTCGTCGAGCTGATACGAGCTGACGGCTGACGCCGCCGGCAGCGCGAGCAGCTGGCCCATGCCCTGGCACTTGTGCATGCTGCGCGCCTCGAAGCCGATCTCGTTGTACGTCTTGCCGAGCAGCGAGTCGTAGACGCCGACGTTGACGCGGGTGACGCGGCCCGTGGGCGGCGGCTCGTTCGGGAACCCGAACGCCGCGAGGTGATACAGCTTCTTCGGCTGCCACGCGCGCAGCCCGTCTTTGATCTGCTCGGGAAACTTCGACGGATCGCCGGCGAGCTTGTACGCCTCGCGCGTGATGACGGCCGACGCCATGTGATGCTGCCCGCCGAAGTTGCCGGTCGCCGGCAGCGTGACGATCACGTCGGGACGGATCATGCGGATGAGCCGCACGTAGTCGGCCGTGATCTCCTCGCGCCCCCACTTCTCGAACGTCTCCTCGATGCTGAACGAGTAGCCGAAATCGACCGCGCGCGTGAAGTACTGCTCCGCGCCGTCGAAGCGGTGGAGCGCCGCCAGCTCGCCGGTGCGCAGGACGCCGAGCGCCTCGAAAATCTCCGGGCCGATCTCGTTCTGTCCGCCGTTGCCGCGCGTCGCCGTGGCAAGGGCCGTCCGGTAGCCGAGCCCGCGGTTCAGCATCACGAGCAGGCCGTTGTTCTCGTCGTCGGGGTGCGCCGTCGTATGGAGGAAGATGCCGGTGTTCAAGAGGTGGCGCAGGGCAAGGCCGAGCGCGACGTGCCCGTGCTCGTCGTCGAGCGGCACGACCCGCATCTGAGCGCCGAGCGCGCTCACGAGCGCGCTCGTGAGCGCGGCGAGAAGGACGAACGCGCCGAGGCGAGCGCGCGCCGTCATGGCTGAGGGCTGATGGCTAATGGCAAATGGTCGATGGGTAATGGTTGAGGAACGACGAGCCACATCCATTAACGATAGTCTATCTGGCATCAGTCATTAGCCATCCGTCAGCCATTCGCCATCAGCCATCAGCCATCCAGCCATCAGCCATCCAGCCATCAGCCATGACGATCGTCAGAACCCTTCGTCAGAACCGGAGCTTTCGACGGGGATCGTCGTCGTGATGCTGGCCATCTGCTCGATGTTGAAGACGTTCTTCAGCTCCGCGATCACTTCGGCGCGCACCGATCCGCGGATCGGCACGAAGCGCGTGTACCGAAGGTCGACGTTCTTGCGCGCCGGCAGATACAGCGGGTTGCGCGCGACGAACAGCGGCCGATCGCTGTTCACGCCGTCGCCGTTCAGGTCGCGGTTCGCGGGAATGTTCACCGGCAGCCCGCTGTTGATCTGCAGCAGCACGCCGATCTGATTGCCCGACAGCAGCTGCCGGACGACGGCGTTCGGCGAGTGGTTCTCCGACAGATAGACGACGTTCCCGTTGAAGCTGTGCCGGATGTCGAGCGGGTTCGGACCGAGGTCGCGATCGAGATTGCTCGGATCCGAGCGGCCGGTCTCCGACTGCACCGTCAGCTGCGTGAGCAGCGGCGTGTTGTCGAGGCCCTTGCCGAGCGAATACTGCACGTTCATCGACAGACCCTTCGCGTACCGCTTGGTGGCGCTCACCGTCATCGACTTGAACGTCGACTCGCCGATCGACTGGACTTCCAGGATCTGGTTGAACCGCGGATCGAGCCGTGTCGTCGCGTTCGCGGTCGTGCTGAAGATCGGCCGGCCGTCGGCGAGCGCGCCGAGCGGATTGATCGGGTTGATGTTGGTCACCACCGGCAGCTGATTGCCCTTGGCGTACATCCCCGAGATCGACAACGTCAGATCGCGGCCGACGGCGCGCTCCACCTGCACGCTGTTCTGCCACGTGTGCGCCGCCTCGAACGCCGGATCGATCGCCCACGGCGACTGCTGCGACACGATGCCCGTCGTGACGCCGCTCGGGAACCCCGGCGCGCCGGCCGACGTGCCGCTGAAGGTGTAGACGGGCGAGCGCGGCGATCCGCTCAGCTGCAGCGCCTGCTCGTAGCCGCCGAGAATCGGCTGGTCGTACATGATGCCGGTGCTCGCCCGCAGCACCGTCTGCGAATCGAGCGACCACGCGACGCCGACGCGCGGGCCGAGGTTGTTCTTGTCGATGTTGAACGCGTGCGTCGGCACGAGCGGAGCGTCCGCGATGCCGGCCGGATACCGGTAGAGGTCGTAGCGCAGGCCGTAGAGGATCTTCACCGTCGGCGCAATCTGCCAGTCGTCCTGCACGAACGTGCTGAACA
>QHWK01000661.1 GCA_003223775.1 Acidobacteriota bacterium | reverse complement strand
ATCGCGCTGCTGTTGGCACCCTAAAGGAGCGCGATGGACGAGATGGCATGACGATTCTGCATCGCCTGCGCGCCATCGTTCGTCTCCTCTTGCGGCGGGACGCGGCCGACGCGCGGCTGGACGACGAGCTGCAGGCGTACCTCGAGCTCTCGGCGGCGGAGAAGGAACGCGACGGCTTCGCGCCCGCCGAGGCGCGGCGCCTCGCACGGCTCGAGCTCGGCGGCGTCGAGATCGTGAAAGAGCGCGTCCGCACCGAACGCCACGGCGCGCGGCTCGACGAGGTGTGTCGAGACGTCCGGTATGCGCTCCGGATGTTTGCGGCGCGTCCGGGCCTCACCGCCACCATCGTGGCGACGCTCGCGCTCGCGATCGGCGCCAACACGGCGATCTTCAGCCTCGTGGACGCGTTGATGCTGCGCTCGCTGCCGGTTCGCGATCCGCAGGCCCTCGTGCAGCTGACCCTGCAGCCGCGCGACGCGAAGCTGCCCTCCGAGAGCTTCTCGTATCCGATCGTCCGCGCGCTCGACGATCAGCGCGATCTCTTCGACGGCGCCGCCGGCTTCAGCAGCTATCCGTTCGACGTCGGCGATCGCGGCGCGGTCCGCCGCGTGTCCGGCGCGCTCGTCACCGGCGGCTACTACGAGACGCTGGGCGTGAACGCCGCCGCAGGCCGCCTGCTCCGCCGCGACGACGACGCCGTGGGTCGTCCCGTGACGGCGGTGATCAGCGACGGCTTCTGGCAGCGCGACTTCGCTCGCGATCCGGGCGTCGTCGGCCGTGCGGTGACGCTCAACGGCGCGCCCGCGACGATCGTCGGCGTCAGCGCGCCCGGGTTCGTCGGCGCGAACGTCGGATTCATCGCCGACGTGACGATTCCTGTCGCGGCGCTCCCGCAGGTGACGCCGCAGGCGGCGCCGCTCCTCGGCCCCGGCAATTTCTGGCTGCGCGTGCTCGCGCGGCCGCACGCCGGCCTCGGCGGCGCCGAAATCGCGTCGCGCCTCAACGTCCTGTGGCCGAGGATCGCCGACGCGTTGATCGCGCCGCAATGGCCGACGTCGAGGCGCCAGGCGATGGCGGACTCGGTGTTTCGCGCCGCGCCCGGCGGCACCGGCTGGACGCCGCTGCGCGAGATGTACGTGACGCCGCTCGTCGTGCTGACGGCGATCGTGGCGCTGGTGCTGCTCATCGCGTGCGCGAACGTCGCGAGCCTGCTGCTCGCGCGCGCCTCGGCGCGCCGCCGGGAGATTGCCGTTCGGCTCGCGCTCGGCGCCGGCCGCGGCCGAATCGTCCGGCAGTTGCTGATCGAGAGCCTGCTGCTTGCCGCAATGGGCGCCGCGTGCGGGCTGGCTATCGCGGTGCTCGCGGGGCGGTTTATCGTCGAGCTGATCTCGACCGGCCGCGTGCGCGTCGTGTTCGATCTGACGCCCAACGCGCACGTCGTCGCGTTCACGAGCGGCGTCGCCGTCGCGACCGCCGTGATCTTCGGCATCGTGCCCGCGCTGCACGCTACGTCCGCCGCGCCTTCGGCGGGATTGAGCGACGACGCGAGGACGAGCGCGTCGCGATCGCGGCTGCTGCCGGCGCTCGTGAGCGCGCAGGTCGCGCTGTCGCTCGTGCTCGCCGTCGGCGCGAGCCTGTTCATCCGCACGCTGCAGAATCTCGAACGCTTCGATCCCGGCTTCGACGCGCGCGGCGTGCTGCTCGTGGACTTCGAGGGCCGCCGCACGTCGCTTCCGCAGGATCTCGTGGACGCGCTGCGGCGGCTGCCGGGCGTGGTCTCGGCGAGCGTCTCGACGCACACGCCGCTCTCCGGATCGACGTGGAGTGAACCGGCGGTGCCCGCCGGGCAGCCGATCCCCGAACGCGACAACGCGTACTTCGTCGCGGCCGGGCCGCAGTTCTTCGCGACGCTGCAGATTCCGTTCGTGGCGGGACGCGACTTCTCGGAGCACGATTCGGCGGCGAGCTCCGCCGTCGCGGTGATCAACGAGCGCTACGCACAGCGTTTCCTCGCCGGCGGGAATCCAGTGGGCCGGCACCTCGCGGCAACCGTGAGAGGACGCCGGCGCGATCTCGAGGTCGTCGGCGTCGTCGGGAACACGAACGCGGCCGGCCTGCGCGCCGCGGCGCCGCCGACCGTCTACGTGCCGTACGCGCAGCTCGCCGGAGATTTCCCGACGACGGTTGCCGTGCGCGCGGCCGGTCCGCCCGGGCAGGCCGCGGCGGCGATCGAGCAGACGCTGCGCGCGCGGCTGCCCGACTCGACCATCGAGGTCCGTCCGCTCTCGAAGCAGATCGAGGCGACGCTCGTGCAGGAGCGCGTGCTCGCCACGCTTGCCGGCGCGTTCGGCGTCGTCGCCATCGGCCTCACGTGCATCGGTCTGTACGGACTGCTCGCCTTCACCGTCGTCCGGCGCACGAAAGAGATCGGCATCCGCATGGCCATGGGCGCGCAGCGGACGCAGGTGATCGCGATGGTGATCGACGACGCCGCCCGGCGCGTCGCCGCCGGCGTCGCCGTCGGGCTGCCCGTCGCATGGGCGGCGGCGCGCGGCATCGAGTCGATCCTGTTCGGGTTGAGGCCGACCGATCCGGCCGCGATCGGCGCCGCGATCGCCGCGCTCGCCGCCGCCGCGCTCGCCGCGGCGTATCTGCCGGCGCGCCGCGCGTCGCGGGTCGACCCGCTGTCCGCGCTACGCCACGAATGACGATCGCGTCAGTTCGATTCGAAGTGCGAATCGGCCCAGACAAAC
>QHWK01000660.1 GCA_003223775.1 Acidobacteriota bacterium | reverse complement strand
CCGGGACGTCCGTCCCGCTACTTCTTGTCCCGCGTGACGAGATCGTAGATGAGGCCGCCGACGCCGCCCGCAGCCGCGCCGATACCTGCGCCCTTCTTGCCGCCCGATACTGCTCCGACCGCCGCGCCCGCTCCGGCGCTTCCGCCGATGATCAGCGCTTCCTTCTCCCACGACCGCTTGTTCGTGTGCGCCGGCTCCGTCTGCTTCTCGACGATGGCCGGTGATTGCGTGATCTCGTCGCGCGTGGCGCGATCCTTGACGCGCACCGGATGGAGTCCGTCGCTGTCGCGCACGTAGACGGCGTGCGGCTGGCTGCTCTGCTTCGCCGGAATGAACAGTTGAACCGTACGGCCGTCGGCGAGCGTCGCGGGCACCGTCGTCCCGGCGATCGGGCCGTCCGGGGTGGCGATCGTCTCGGCATACGCGCCCGACACGCCGTACTGTTGCTCGATGCTTTGCGGGGTCATCGCCTGCGCATCGCGCGCGCACCCCGAGGCGCCGAATGCGCCGGCCAACAGCGCGCCGACTACGACGATGGGTTTCACGATCATGACCGCCTCGCGGCGGAGGCGGTCTTCGACGCCATCGCGAAGTGCTCGACCTCGCGGGCGCCGCGGCCAACCGCATCCGCGACGTCGTCGCGGACCGCGTGTCCCTTGGCGGTCAGACCATCCGCGACGCCGACAATGCGCTCGGCGGCCTGCTGATATCCGCGAGCCGCCGCGTCGGTGAGATCGGCCGCCGCCGCTGCCGCGCGCTGCCGCAGCTCGTTTGCCCGCGGCGCAAATGCGATCGCGAGCGCGGCGCCGATCGCTCCGCCCGTGACGAGACCGATTAGAAAGCCGTTCGTGCCGCCGTGTTCCGTCCGTGTCATCATGATGAGCTCCTTTGGTGAGGCTACATGGTCGCCGCCGGTCGGCCTGTGCAGAAACGAACAGCGCCGTCCGATCAGCGGATCGCGAATCTGTGGGAGAGCGCGCTGCGGGGTGGCTACGGTTCGACGGCCACCGGCGCGCGCCATTCGAGACAATGGCGCGCGACGACCGACAGGAGGGCGACGACCGGCACGGCGATGAAAATTCCCGCGATGCCGCCGAGCTCCGCGCCGGCGAGCACGGCCAGCATCACGGCCAGCGGGTGCAGGTGGATGTCGCGGCCGATGAGGCGCGGATAGATCACGTAGTCCTGCACGACGCGCAGCACGGTGAGAAACCCCGCCGTCCACAGGGCGAGCATCGGGTCGTGGAACGCGGCGATCGCCGTCGCCACCGCCGCGAGGATGAGCGGCCCGACGAGCGGCACGAACTCCAGGACCGCGGCGAGCGCGCCGAGCAGCGTCGCGTACGGCGTGCCGAGCAGGGCGAACCCGATGCCGCACAGAACGCCCACGATCGCGCACGCGATGAGCTGCGCGCGCACGTACGCGGCGAGCGTCACGTTCAAGGCCTCGAGGAGCCGGTGGCCGCGCAGCTGGATCCGGTGCGGCAGCGTCGTCAGCGCCGCCCGCCGGATCGCGGCGCCGTCCTTCAGCAGAAAGAACGCCAGCACCGGCACGAGGATCAGGAACGGAATCTCGGACAGCGCGCCGAGAGCGGAGACGATCAATCCGCGCCCGTACACGACCGCCGCATCGCCGGCGCCGAGCGCCGATTCATTGATCCCGCGGCGCAGCTCGATCGGAATCCGCAGCCGTTCGTAAGACCGCGTCCACCCGCGCTCCCAGACGCGAAACGATTCGGCGTACGCCGGGCCGCTCGCGACCGCATCGTCGATCTGCTGCGCCGCGGTGGGCCAGAGAACGACCGTCGCGGCGACGGCGGCGCCTGCCAGCAGCATATAGACGACGCTGATCGCCGCCCATCGTGGCAGCCTGCGCGACCGTCCCCGCAGGCGCAACGGCTGCTCGGCGCCCTGCACGAGCGGCGCAATCACGTAGGCGAAGAACATCGCCAGGATCAGCATCAACACGATGCGCTCGAGCCGGTGCGCGGCCCACGCCGCCGCCGCAAGGCCGGCGACGACGAGGAGATCCCGCCTCCTCAGGCTCAATCGTGCAGCACGACGGTGAGCAGCGAGTTGTTGACCTTCAGCCCGTGCTTGTAATTGATGAACCCGAGGCGTTCGAATTTCTTCATGAAGAAATTCACGCGCGAGCGCGTGGTGCCGACCATCTCCGCCAGCGTCTCCTGCGAGATGGGCGGAACCGCGCGCACCGGCTTGTCGTGCTTGCCGTACCGCGCCAGCAGCAGCAGCGTCCGCGCCAACCGCTTCTCGCTCGAGTTGAACAGCTGATCGATCAGGTCCTCTTCGATCCGGACGTACCGCGCCAGCAGCAGCAGCGTCCGCGCCAACCGCTTCTCGCTCGAGTTGAACAGCTGATCGATCAGGTCCTCTTCGATCCGGATGTTCCGCGCCAGCATGTGCGAGATGAACCGATCCGACATCGCGTGCTGTTTGTGCAGCAGCCGGACCATCTTTTCCTTGCCGACGAGCAGGATGACGCTCGGCGTGATG
>QHWK01000659.1 GCA_003223775.1 Acidobacteriota bacterium | reverse complement strand
CGAGGAACTCCGCGCCGAACGACACGATGAACGCCGCGCGATCGAGCTCGTAGCGCGGCACTTCGCGCCGGCCGAACGCGATATCGCTGGCCTCGACGAGCGGCTCGTAATCGAACGTCTCGTAGAAGAGCCGCCGGCGGCTGTCGAGTGCGGACAGCCAGGCCGATGTCAGCGTGTCGAGCGCGCCGGTCAGCAGCTCGCCGATCCACGCGACGCGATCCGCGCCGCCCTGCATCGCCGCGCGCAGCTTCGCCGCGAGCAGCGATTCGGCGTCGGCCCAGGAGATCGGCTGGAAGACGCCGTGCGCGTCGCGCACGATCGGCGTCCGAAACCGATCGGGGTTGTAGACGGACTGGACGGCGGCCTGGCCGCGAACGCACAGACGGCCGCGCGATATCGGATGCGCCGGATTGCCCTCGGCCTTCGTGATGCGTCCGTTCATCGTCTTCACGATGGCGCCGCAGCCGGCCGGACATTGCCGGCAGGTCGTGGCGTAGTACGACGCGACGCCCGGCACGACGTTGTCGGGCGCCACGAGGTACGGAATCAGCTCGTCGGTCGGCGTCGGCGCGCATTGTTCGAGCAGCGCCGCCGATCCGCTGATGCCGATCGTCTTGAGGAACTGCCGACGCTCGATCACGTCGTCTCCTGCTTCAGTAGTGGCACGTCAGACAATCGTCGGGCGCGCGCCGTTCGCGATGACACCGCACGCACGCGCCCATCGTCGGCTCGACGACGCGGGTGATCCGATCCATCGACGCGACGTCGCCGTGGCACGTCTCGCAGCCGACCTTCGCGAGCAGGTGCGACGCATGATCGAACCGGACGAACTGCGGCAGCGTGTACACGCGCGTCCACCATATCGGTTTGCCCGCCTCCCACATCCGCCGCAGCTTCGCGACCTCGGGGTGCGGCGTCAGGACGTATTTGTGGCATCCGATGCATCGTTCGAGCGGCGCGATGCCTGCCACGGGCGATCGTCTGGCTCCGCTGTGACACAGCTCGCAGTCGAGCTTGTCGTCCGCGACATGGACGCGGTGGCTGAAGTCGATCGGCTGCTGCGGCGCGTACGGGTGCGCACCGAACGCCCATCGCGCGAAGAGGATTGCGGCGACCGCGGACGGAACGAGCACGGTCCATCGCGCGGCGCGGCGTCGAAGCGAACGTTGAGTCGGAATGGCCGCTCTCGCTGAGCTCGACGGGTGCAAGTTGGATTCCGCCGAGTTCGGAATGCGCCGTGCATCGTCGCGTCGCGACGGTCGTGGCGCGCGCCACCCCGACCGCGGCGTACCTGATGCCTCTTCGCGTGTTTCACTCCGTTCTGGAGCCAGCCGGGCCGCAAGCGGCGTCCATCACGTGGCTGTGGTGGGTGATGTTCGCGGTGTGCGCCGCCGTCTTCGTGATCGTGCTGGGCGCGACGGGCGCGGCGATGCTGCGCAGCTGGATGCGCAGCGACGCGTCTGCACGCGCCGGCGAGTCGACGCTCGGCGCCGCGGTGGCCGCCGGCGTCGGCCTTACTGTCGCGATCCTGTTCGGCTTGCTCGTGGCGGACATCCGCGCGCACCGGATCGTGTCGTCGTTCGGCGCGCCGTCCGCGGTCAGCATCGCCGTCACCGGGCATCAGTGGTGGTGGGAAATCGAGTACGAGGATGCGACGCCGAGCCGGCGGCTGAAGACCGCGAACGAGATTCACATTCCGATCGGCCGCCCCGTCGTGTTCAAGTTCGCGTCGCACGACGTCATCCACAGCTTCTGGGCGCCGAACCTGCAGGGCAAACGCGACCTCGTCCCCGGCATCTCGAGCGCCATCTGGCTGCAGGCGGACCGGCCGGGAATCTACCGCGGGCAGTGCGCGGAATTCTGCGGGCGCCAGCACGCCCACATGGCGTTCGACATCGTCGCCGAATCGGATGCCGATTTCGAGAGGTGGCTCGACGCGCAGCGCGGTTCCGCGCGCGAGCCGCAGAGCGAGGAGGCCCTGCGCGGCCGCGCAGTCTTCCTCGCGCGCCAATGCGCCTTCTGCCACACCGTGCGCGGCACGGGCGCGTACGGAAACGTCGGACCGGATCTGACGCACCTCGCCAGCCGCGGCACGATTGCCGCCGGCACGCTGCCCAATTCGCGCGGGCATCTTGCCGGATGGATCCTCAATTCACAGACGATCAAGCCGGGCAACCAGATGCCGCCCAATCCCCTCGAGGCGGGCGATCTTCAGGCGCTCCTCGCCTACCTCGAAGAACTTCGATGATGCGGCGCGGCTGCGTGATCTGCGCGCTCGTCGCGGTGATCGAGGCGGGATGCCGCGCCGGCGTGTATCGCGACGCCATGGAGGCGACCGGCGGCGATCCGGCGCGAGGCGCTGCGGCGCTTCGGCGCTACGGCTGCGACACCTGCCACACGATCCCCGGCGTGCAGACCGCGCAGGCGAATGTCGGTCCGCCGCTCACCGCGATCGCGGTGCGAACCTATCTTGCAGGGG
>QHWK01000658.1 GCA_003223775.1 Acidobacteriota bacterium | reverse complement strand
CCTCTCCCGCGCCGGCGCGCCGGCGCTCGTGACCGCAGCCGAGATCACCGAGTACGACCTGGAGAGCCGGCCGGTCACGAACGCCGCCGCCGCCGGATACGTCGAGCGCTTCATTCACGGCGAGATCTACAAGGCGCGGCCCGACGTCATGGCCGTCGTGCACTGCCATTGTCTCGACGTCATTCCCTTTGCGGCGGCATCCGTGCCGCTGCGTCCGATGTACCACATGGCGTACTTCATCGCCGAGGGCGTGCCGGTCTTCGACATTCGACGGACCGCCGGGATCACCGACATGTTGATCGGGACGCCGGAATTGGGGCGCGCGCTGGCCCAGACTCTTGGCGGCGCATCCGCCGCGTTGATGCGCGGCCACGGCGCCGTGGTCGCCGCGGCGTCGGTGCGCCTCGTCGTCGCCAAAGCGTACTATCTCAATGTGAATGCCCGACTGCAGATGCAGGCGATGGCGATCGGCGGCGATCACGTCACCTATCTGGATCCCGAGGAAGCCAAAAAAGCCGTCCAGACCTACGAGCGCTCGTGGGATCACTGGAGATCGCGGCTGCCGAACCGGTAATCGAAACATGGTCTACACTTCCACGCATGCGAATCGCAGCTTTGGTCGGCGTTTTCGGCGCGGCGACGCTTCACGCATTCAACGCAGCAGGGTCGCCGATTGCGTGCGAATCGCTCGCACAGGTGAAGGTCACCAGCGGACGGGTGCTGTCGGCTGAACCGGTGCATGCCGGCGCGTTCGCGCTTCCGAACGCGAACGCGGCCGCGGTGTTCAAAACGGTCCCGGCGTTCTGTCGCGCGATGCTGACGCTGACTCCGTCCGACGACTCCGACATCCGCGTCGAGGTCTGGCTGCCGCAGTCCGGGTGGAATCACAAGCTGCAGGCCTCCGGGAACGGAGGGTTGGGCGGCACGATGCCCTATCCGGCAATGGCCGCCTCGGTGAAAGCGGGATACGCGGCGGTTGGAACCGACACCGGTCACGTCGGCGGCAACGCCGATTTCGTCGCCGGCCATGCCGAAAAGCTCGTGGACTTCGCGTACCGGGCGATTCACGAAATGACCGTCGCCGCCAAGGCGCTCGTCGCCGCCCATTACGATGCGCGCCCTGCGCGCGCGTACTTCAACTCGTGCTCGACCGGTGGACGCCAGGCGCTGATCGAAGCGCAGCGCTATCCCGACGACTTCGACGGCATCGTCGCCGGCGATCCGTCATGGGACCAGATGCGCCTCTACGCCGCGCGCGTCTGGCTGAATACATATGTCAACCGCTCGCCGGCGGCGGTGATTCCCGCGAGCAAGTATCAGGCGATCCACAACGCGATCCTCGACAAGTGCGACGGCCTGGACGGCGTGAAGGACGGCGTCATCGAGGATCCGACGAAGTGCGCCTTCGACTTCGCGACGTTGACATGCCGCGGGGAGGATCGCGCCGATTGCCTGACGGGCGATCAGGTCGAGACCGCGAACGCGATGGCGCGTCCGATCCGCGATCCGAAGAGCGGCGCGGTGCTCCATCCGGGCCGCTACTACCCGGGATCCGAGCTCGGATGGGGCGGCGTGGCGGGGCCGTCGCCGTCCGGCGAATCGCACGAAGGGATGCGGAAGATCGTCTTCACTCCCGAGTGGGACTACCACACGATCAAGGTTCCCGGCGATGTGGAGCGCGCGGTGAAGGCGGACAAGGGGCTGCTGTACGGCGGCGACCCGGACGTTTCGCGTTTCTTCAAGCGCGGCGGCAAGCTGCTGATGTACCACGGCTGGGCCGATCCGCTCGTCTCACCGGACACCAGCGTGATCATGTTCAAGCGGATCACCGACACGGTCGGATCGTTGGCGGCGACGTCGCTCGCGCTGTTCATGGTGCCGGGCATGGGGCACTGCCAGGGCGGCCCCGGCACCGACGTCTTCGACAAAGTCGGCGCGGTCGATCGATGGGTCGAGACGGGGAAGAGGCCGCTGTCGATCGAAGCCACACATACGACCGCCGGCGCCGTCGATCGGACGCGCCCGTTGTGCGCGTATCCGACGACGGCGCACTACAACGGCACCGGCAGCACCGACGATGCGAAGAATTTCCGGTGTCAGTAAGCGAGGCGACCAGGTTGCGTGGTTTCTCTTTGCGTATTCAGCCAGATCGCGTTGACGAATCCGGGATTGCCGGCTGAGTCCCATACCGCAAACCGCACCCACGACTTTCCCGTCGCGTCGAACGGAATCGAGAAGTGCTTGCTGCCAAACGCGGGCAGGTCGGTCGCCGGAATGATCTGCCGGTCGATCTTCTTGCCGTCGCCCCACACGACCTCGACGAATTCGAGCGGGAACGTCCAGCTCACATCAGCGGCCAGCGTCCGCTTGCTTCCCGACCCGGTGACGGCGAAGTTCGTGAGCAGGATCTCGCCCGT
>QHWK01000076.1 GCA_003223775.1 Acidobacteriota bacterium | reverse complement strand
GCTCTTCGGCCATGAGCGTTCCGGTGGCGCGGATGAAGCGCGCGATCGGCTCCTCCACGGCGGCGACCGGCGCGGCCGGCACGACGGTCGGCGTCGAGGCGCGCTCTTTGGCTTTCGCGTCGCCCGCGCTGCAGGCGCCGCTGAATCCTGCGGCGCCGATCGTGAGCGCGAGAATCAAGAAATGAACGTCACGGCGGGTCATGAAGACTACTCCTCGCACGGTTTCAGGATGCCTGCTGGTCAACGAGCGCGTCAGTGGGTCCGCAAGCAACGTCCACTTCCGCCGATTTCAGAACGACGCCGGCGCGCAGGCCGGCGATCACGGTGTCAAGCGCATCGCTCGCGAGCAGATCCGGATCCTCGCCGGGGCCGAGTCGATCCGAAAGCCTCAGCGCCGCAATCCCGAGCAGCCCCGCGATGAGGAGGCGCATCGCGACGACCGGCTTCACAGTCGGCGGGAAGACGCCCGCCTGCACGCAGCGCTCGAGCTCGGCGATGACGTGCCGCTTCGTCTCGTGCGCGAACGCGAAGCGTTCGTACTCGCGGCTGATCCGGGGGACCGAGCGGTCGAGAAACATCAGCGCGAAGTACTCCGGGTGCTGGCGACTGAACTCGTAGACGCGCCAGAAGACCGCACGGATTCGCTCCAGCGGGTCGAGGGCCTCGAGTTGCTCGCGGCGACCCTCGTTGGCCGGATGCCCGAGCAGGCGGAAGCCCTCCTCGGCCAGGGCGAAGAAGATGTCGTCTTTGCTCGAGAAATAACTGTAAATCGCTGCGGGGCTGTACTCGATGCGCTCGGCGATCTTGCGGATGGAGACGTTGCGGAACCCCTCGGCCACGAACAGCTCGCGGGCCGCGTCCAGAATGGCCCGCCGGACCGCCTCGCGGTCGCGCTCCTGTCGCTCTTTGATGCCCATGTATAAATGTCCTGGTGGCCGCTGTTTGAACGGTGTTCACCAGTTTAACATCGTTAGACGCCGAAACGTCGTTCGCAGTTCCCGCTGGGGTCGGAGCGGGGTCTGAATGGAGTCCGAGTGGGGTCCGAGTGGGGTCAGACCCCGTCAGTGCTCGGTGGCGACGAGGAGAGCGGTCGCCGCGGCCAGGTAGACGGCCGAGGCGCTGAGCAGCGTCACGCGGAAGCCCCAATTCATCGCGATGAAGATGGCGAGCGTCGCGCCGAGGACCGAGAGCGCGCCATTGATGCCCCAGGCCCACGGCATCATCTGCGGCGCGCGGTCGCTCAGCAGCCGCAGACCGGTTGGCATCGGCATCCCCAGCGCCAGACCCATCGGCAGGAGCATCGCGACCGCAATCAGCATCCGCGCCGCGCGCGGAAGCGGGATCGCCCAGTCGATGATCGGTCCGGTGACGGCGATGACGAGCACGCCGATCAGCGCGACGCCGAGCACCGCGCCGATGCCCGCCTGCGCGAGCGCCTTGTCCGGAAAGCGCCGGCTCCACGCCGCGCCGAGCCCGGTGCCGAGCAGCAGCGAGAAGAGGGTCACCGTGAGCGAGTAGACCGGGTGGCCGAGCAGCAGCACGAACCGCTGGAGCACCGACACTTCGATCAGCATGAAGCCGGCGCCGAGCGCGCCGAAGTACACGAGCCACGGCAGCCACCCGCGCGGGCGCGCGTGCTGGCGATCGACGAGCGCCAGCGGCCCGATGACGAACAGCACGACGAGCGCCGTCGAGATCCCGAGCAGCGTCAGCAGCGCGCTCAGGCCGTTGCCGAAGAGCATCGATTTGCCGAAGGCGACGTCGAACGCGAGCCGATCGGCGATGCCGCGCAGCGACGCAATCTCCGCGGCCGTGAACGGCGACTTCTTGAGCAGGAGCGTCGCCACGCTGTCCTGCCGCACGATCGCGAGCCTGTCGGCGGCCGACCAGCCGCGATGCTCGCACGCGGCCTGCGCGAGCGACACGAGCCGAAGGCCGTCGGCGACCCAGCGCGTGATCGACAGGATCCCCTCGTCGTTCAGATGATCGAGGTAGTCATCGAACGCTTCGACCGTGTAGAGCGTGTTCTCGGTGAGCGTGTAGGCGCCGGCGGCGGTTGCCGCCCAGGTGTCGACGAGCGACGCCTGGATCACGTCGTAGCGGTTCGGCGTCCGCCGCACGAAGCTCCGGCCGTCGTCGACCGCGATTCGCACGCGCGGGTTGGCGTAGATGCCGCCCGAGAAGCCGCGAAAGCGATCGCGCATCACGTCGTCGGCGATGATCGGGTTGATCTCGACGCCGTCCACGCGCGCCGCGCCGAAGACGAGCGCCGAGGCCAGGTCGCGTCCGCCGCCGGGCCCGATCACGAGCGCGGTGAAACCTGAGGGGACTTGGGGACCTGGGGACTGGGGGGCTGAAGAGGGGGCCCTGGTCCCCACAAGCTGGTACGCCAGGGCCGTCAGCTCGTACCGCAGGTACTGCGCGTTCGACAGGTCGGGTGCGAGGCCGAGAATCGGCGTCGACGCGGCGGAATCGATGTCCATGAACCGCGTCTCGGGCAGCGGTCCTTTGTATGCCGGGCTGAGCGACCAGTCGCCGTGCGCGCGCGCGTAGACCCCGATGCGCGAGAACGCGTTCCATTTGCTGAACAGCACCGTGTCGCCGCGGTGCCCCTTGGTGTCGACGATGTCGAAGCCCGCGCGGCCGGAGAGCTGACCGGCGATCGGCAGCGCGAGCACGAACGCGCCGGCGACCGCTATGCGCACGCGCGCGCGATCGCCCGCGAACAGCAGCCCGGCCGCGACCGACAACACCGCCGCCGCGAGCACGACGCCCGGCGCGCCGAGCCGATCGAGGAGCGGGATCAGGATCAGGCATCCGCCGGCGGCGCCGATGAGATCGGCCGCGTAGATCGCGTTGACGTGCGACGAGAACCGCGAGATCGCGAGCGTCACGACGAGCCCGCCCGCGAAGAACGGCAGGGCAGCGAGCGCGTAGATCGTGAGCATCAGCGCGAGGTTGTGCGGCGAGTAGTTGAGGCCAACGCGCAATCGCACGAGCCAGAAGAGCGCCACGATCGTCGCCACGGCGTAGACGATCGACTCGGCTGCGAGCATCGTGTCGGTGTCGAAGCGATCGAGGCGCCGCCGCGCGAGGTACGCGAACACGCCGCTCGCGCTCACGCCAAAGAGCGCGATCGAGATCGCCAGAAATGCGAAGTGGTAGTACATGACGACCGAGAAGATCCGCGTCAGCGCGAGCTCGGTCATCAGGAGCGCGGCGGAGACGAGGGCGACGCCGGCGAGGCGGCGTCCGATCGGCGACGGCATGCGCGGGAGTGTACCATTCGACGGCCGTATGTCGGTCTTCCTGCGCCGCGCCTTCATCGCCGCCTCGATCGCGTGGGCGATGCTGCTCGTCGCCGTGCCGTTCGTCGCGAGCGGCGCGCACCTGTCGTCCATCGCGGCCGCGACGGTCGTTGCCGTCTACGGCATCGGCAGCCTCGTCTGCCATCAACTGCCGCAGCGGTCCTACCGCCTCTGGAGCGCGCAGATGCCGGTGTGCGCGCGATGCGCCGGCATCTACGCGGGCGCGGCGACCGCCTCGCTCCTCGCGCTGATCGCGCCCCGTCGCGCCGACGCGCGCGCGATCGCTGAGCGAGCCGGCACGGGGCGCGCGCGCGCGATCCTCGCAGTCGCCGCCGCGCCGTCGCTCGCGACGCTCGTCTACGAGTGGGCGACCCGGCACGCGCCGTCGAACGCGATCCGCTTCGCCGCGGGCCTGCCGATCGGGATCGCGGTCGCGTGGCTGCTCGTGGCCGCTTCGGAGGATCAGGTAAACTAACCGCCGTGCGCGCGACGACCACGACCGAAGAGACGCAGTCGGGGACCGTCGTGCTGCTGTGCCTCGCGTCGTGGGCGATTCCGGGCGCCGGCCACCTGTGGCTCGGCCGCCGCGCGAAGGGGCTCATCTTTCTCGTCGCGCTCCCCGCGATGTTCGCGATCGGCCTCGCGATCCGCGGGCGCCTGTTCCCGTTCGATTTCTCCGATCCGCTGGTCGGCCTCGAGGCCCTCGCCGACCTCGGCATCGGCGTGCCGTACTTCGTCGCGTCGGCGCTCGGCTACGGCGCGGGCGACGTCCGCGCGGTCACCTACGAGTACGGCAACGCGTTCCTCGTCGTCGCCGGCCTGCTGAACCTGCTCGTGGTGATCGACGCGTACGACGTGATGATGGGGCGCAAATGAGCCGCCGGTGATGCGCAGCCATCTGGTGCTGCTCGCCCTGTTCGCCTTCTTCGTCTCGCTCGTCTTCGCCGTCATCGCGAAGGACGATGCGCGCGAGCAGCTGCGGTTCGGCGGGATGATGTTCGGCGGCTTCCTCGCGGCGGCGATCGTCCTCGGCTGGCTGATGTATCCGTTCCCGCTGTAGCGGTGGACTGCTCCCGATGACGTTCGACACTCTGGTTCTCGAGCGCGACGGCGCGATCGCGGCCATCACGATCAACCGTCCGAAGGTCCTCAACGCGCTGAACGCGCAGACGCTCGACGAGCTCCGCCGCGCCGTCCTCGATCTGCAGCGGGACGCGGCGATCCGCGTCGTCATCCTGACCGGCGCGGGCGAGAAGTCGTTCGTCGCCGGCGCCGACATCAACGAGCTCGCCGTGCAGACGCCGACCGGCGGCCGCGAGCACGCGCTCACGGGCCAGCACGTGTTCGATCTGATCGAGAATCTCGGCAAGCCGGTGATCGCCGCGGTCAACGGCTACGCGCTCGGCGGCGGCTGCGAGCTCGCGATGGCGTGCACGCTGCGGATCGCCGCAGACACGGCGAAGCTCGGGCAGCCGGAGATTTCGCTCGGCCTCATGCCGGGCTACGCCGGCACGCAGCGGCTGCCGCGGCTCGTCGGCAAGGGCAAGGCGATGGAGATGATGCTCACGGGCGCGCCAATCGGCGCCGACGAAGCGTTGCGCATCGGCCTCGTCAACCGGGTCGTGCCGGCGGCCGAGGTGATGACGGAAGCGAGGAACCTCGCCGCGCAGCTTGCCGCGAGCGCGCCGGTCGCGATGCGCTACATCATCAACGCCGTCAACAAGGGGATGGAGATGCCGTTCGCCGAGGCGTGTCAGTACGAAGCGACGCTGTTCGGCCTGGTCGCATCGACCGACGACATGCGCGAGGGGACGAAGGCGTTTCTGGAAAAGCGGAAAGCGACCTTCACGGGCAGGTAGCGTGCAGACGATTCAGGGATCGGGCCGGGCGCACGGGATGCGATTCGCGGTCGTCGTATCGCGGTACAACGACTTCGTCACCGACCGTCTGCAGGCGGGCGCGCTCGCGGCGCTCGGCGCCGCCGGCGTGTCGGGCGACGACATCACGATCGTCCGCGTCCCCGGCGCCTACGAGATCCCGATCGCGGCGCAGCACGCCGCCGAGAGCGCCCGCTTCGACGCGGTCGTGTGCCTCGGCTGCGTGATTCGGGGCGAGACGCCGCACTTCGAGTACATCGCGTCGGCCGTCGCGCACGGCCTCACCGAGGCGGCCGCCGCCACCGGCGTCCCGATGGCGTTCGGCGTGCTGACGACGAACTCGGTCGAGGAGGCGCTGGCGCGCGCGGTGGACGGTCCGGGCAACAAGGGCCACGAGGCCGCGCTCGCCGCGGTGGAGATGGCCGGCGTCGTCGCACAGCTGACCCGTCAGCCGGCGCGCGAAGGATAGCGCCGTGGCGCGAACGCGGAAAGATCCCCGCCATCGCGCGCGCGAAGCGGCCCTCCAGATCCTCTACCAGTGGGAAATCGGCGGACGCGCCGTCGAGCAGTCGGCGGAAACCTTCTTCACGCGCCAGTGGCCCGACGGCGACGAGGCGCCCGAGGCGCTCCGCGCGTTTGCCACGCGGCTCGCGATCGACACGGTCGATCGCCTCGGCGAGATCGATCCGCTCATCGCCGACACGGCGCAGCGATGGCGGCCCGAGCGGATGCCGGTGCTCGATCGTCTAATCCTTCGTATGGCGACGTGCGAGATGCTGCGCGGCGGCGAAGCCGCGCCCCCCGTCGTCATCAACGAAGCGCTCGAGCTGGCTCGCACGTTCAGCACCGAGGAGTCGGTAAAATTCATCAACGGCATGCTGGATGCGATCCGCATGAAAATTGCCGCGACGGGTCCTTTATGACGTCCCAGGAAGAACAAGTCGGACAGCGGCGGGCGAACCTCGACGAGATCGCGAAGCTCGGCGTCGAGATCTACCCGCGTACATTCGAGCGGCGCCACACAATCAATGAGCTCGTGGACGCGTACGGGCAGCACTCCCACGACGAGCTCGAGGCCACCCGCATCGAGACGATCACGAGCGGACGCGTTCTCGGCATCCGCGCGTTCGGGAAGGCGAACTTTCTCGTGGTCTCGGACGGCCGCGCGAAGATCCAGGTCTACATCCGGCAGGACTCGCTGCCGGAGGTCGATTTCAAGGTCTACAAGCTGCTCGATTTCGGCGACTGGGTCGGCGTCCAGGGGCGGTTGTTCCGGACGCGGACCAACGAGTTCACGATCTGGGCCTCGCGGCTGCACTTCCTGGCGAAGTGTCTGCTGCCGCTGCCCGAGAAGTGGCACGGCCTCACCGACGTCGAGATTCGGTACCGCCAGCGGTACCTCGACCTGATCGTGAACCCCGAATCGCGGCGTGTGTTCGAGATGCGCAGCCGCGTGATCGCCGCCATCCGCGAGTTCATGACGGCGCGCGGCTACCTCGAGGTCGAGACGCCGATGATGCAGCCGATCGCCGGCGGCGCGATCGCGAGGCCGTTCATCACGCACCACAACACGCTCGACATGGACCTCTATCTCCGCATCGCGCCCGAGCTGTATCTGAAGCGGCTCACGGTCGGCGGCATGGAGAAGGTGTTCGAGATCAACCGCAACTTCCGGAACGAGGGGATTTCGACGCAGCACAACCCCGAGTTCACCATGATGGAGTTCTACGAGGCGTACGCCGACTACCACGCGCTGATGCGGATGACCGAGGAGATGATCGCCGCCGTCGCGCGCGCGACGCTCGGCGGCGAGCAGATCGTGTTCGGCGAGCATGCGATCTCGCTGCAGCCGCCGTTCACGCGGCTGTCGCTGCGCCAGGCGGCGCGCGAGGCGGCGTCGCGGCGTCTCGGCCGCGAGATCGCCGACGCCGAGCTGCGCAGCCGCGACGCCGTCGCGGCCCTCGCGCGAGCGCTCGGCCTCGAGGTGGACCCCGGCCACGGCGCAGGCAAGATCACGACGGAGATCTTCGAGCGCCTGTGCGAGGAGCACTTGATCCAGCCGACCTTCGTCTACGACTTCCCGACCGAGGTGTCGCCGCTGTCGAAGCAGACGCCCGACGATCCGGACACGGTGGAGCGCTTCGAGCTGTACATCGGCGGCTTCGAGGTCGCGAACGCCTTCAGCGAGCTGAACGATCCGGTGGAGCAGCGGCGGCGCTTCGAGGCGCAGCTCTCGATTCGCGCGCGCGGAAACCTCGAGGCGCACGCGATGGACGAGGACTACATCCGCGCGCTCGAATACGGACTGCCGCCGACCGGCGGCGAAGGCGTCGGCATCGATCGGCTCGTCATGCTGCTCACCAACAGCCCGTCGATCCGCGACGTGATCCTCTTTCCGGTGATGAGGAAGCGCGAGTGACGACCTAGCATGGATGTTCCCTTCGAGCTGCACGTCGCGCTCCGGTATCTGTTCGCCAAGCGGAAGCAGGCGTTCATCTCGGTGATCTCGTTCATCTCCACGCTCGGCGTCACGGTCGGCGTGATGGCGCTCGTGATCGCGCTCGCGCTGATGACCGGGCTCCAGCAGGAGCTGCGCGACCGCATCCTCGGCTCCAATCCGCACATCTACGTCTGGAACACGAAGGGGATCACCGACTACCACGCGGAAGCCGACGCGCTGCGGCGCATCCCGCACGTCGTCGGCGCGGCGCCGGAGGTGCTCGGCCAGGGCCTCGTGTCGGCCGCCGGCGAGACGCTGCCGATTCAGGTGCAGGGCATCGATCCGGCGCTCGAGCAGGAGGTTACGAACCTCCGCGGCGCGGTGACGGCCGGGAGCGTCGAGGCGCTGACGCCGCGCGAAGGGGAGCTCGACACGATCCTCCTCGGCAAAGATCTCGGGGCGAAGCTCGGCGTCGCCGTCGGCGACTCGGTGGCGTTGACGCTCGGCATGACGCTGTCGCCCGCGGGGCTGCTGCCGCGTACGCGCCGCCTGCGCGTCGCCGGCCTCTTCAGCCTCGGCCTCTACGAGTTCGATTCCACCTACGGCTTCCTCGCGCTCGACGTGGCGAAGCGGCTCCTCGGCAAGACGAACGTCGATCTGATTCAGCTGCGCGTCGACGACATCTACGCGGCGCCGCGGATTGCCGCGTCGATTCCCGATCGGCTCGGATCGAACTACGTGACGCAGGACTGGGCCGAGATGAACAAGTCGCTCTTCTCCGCGCTCGGCCTCGAGAAGATGGCCATCTCGCTGACAATCGGCCTCATCGTCATGGTCGCGGCGCTGAACATCGTCGCGTCGCTCATCCTGCTCGTCATGGAGAAGCATCGCGACATCGGCATCCTGAAGACCATGGGCGCGGGCGCGCGCAGCGTTACGGCGGTGTTCATGATGCAGGGCCTCATCATCGG
>QHWK01000075.1 GCA_003223775.1 Acidobacteriota bacterium | reverse complement strand
AGCACCGACATGCTCTACATGACCGAAATCGATCGCGACGACACGCTCGGTCTCGGAAAAGATGTCGTGCTGTCGGGCGACGTGAACGCGGACTCGTTCTTCGTCGTGATGCCCCACGGCGATCAGACGACAACGCTGACGCTGCGTGTGCCGTATCCGCTCGGATTCGCCGCTCGTGCGGGATCGGGACGCATCGACGATCGCACCGGAGGCTGGAAGGGTCGCGGGTTCTGGTCGAGCTATTCGATGTACACGCCCTGGCACCAGGAAGGCGGCAAGGGCTCGAGGCCCAAGGTCGTGAAGTTTCAGGTGCGGCCGGATCCGCTCGCGAAATAACGCTTCAGCCGCCTGCGATTCGCGGCACCAGGTGCACTTCGCTGTCGGCGCGCAGCGGTTGATACCCGGGATCCGCGTAGATCTCGCCGTCGATCGCGACGGCCATCTCCTCCAGCCGATCCGCGATCTGCGGGAAGAGGTCGCGCAGCGCCGCGATGAGATCGGGCACGCGCGCGGCGTCGACGTCGACCGTCTCGACGCCGCCGGTGTGCCGCGTCAGACCGCTCGGCAGATGCACTCTCGCCACGGCAGTTACGCCTCGACCGGCACCGCCGCCGCCGCTTCGATCGCCTCGAGCACGCGCGGCGGCGACAGCGGCAGCTCGGTGAAGCGAATCCCCGTCGCGTCGCGCATCGCGTTGGCCACCGCCGCGAGCGGCGGCACGATCGGCACCTCGCCGACGCCGCGGACGCCGTACGGGTGCAGCGGGTTCGCGACCTCGACGATCACCGTCTCGATCATCGGCAGATCCGATGCGACCGGCATCCGGTAGTCGAGGAAGCCCGCGTTCTCCATCACGCCGTCGGCGGAGTAGATGTATTCCTCGTTCAACGCCCACCCGATCCCCTGCGCGACGCCGCCCTGCATCTGGCCTTCGACGTAGCTGGGATGGACCGCCTTGCCGACGTCCTGGAACGCGGTGTAGCGCACGATCCGGCTGCGGCCGGTTTCGGGATCGACCTCGAGGTCGCAGATGTGCGCGCCGAACGCGGGCCCCGCCATCGGCGCGTACAGCGACGCGCGGCCCACGATCGGTCCGCCCGTCTGCGTCATCTTCGCGGTGAGCTCGGCGACGGTCATCGGCGACGCTTTCTCGGTTCCCGCGGGCGGAATCGCGCGGCCGTTCTCCCAGCCGACGGCGTCCTTGCTCACGTTCCAGATCGTGGCGGCGCGCGCGCGCAGCTGTTCGCGCGCGTCCTCGGCCGCGCGGATCACGGCCATGCCGGTCGCGTAGCACACGCGGCTGCCGCCGGTCACATCCGTGAAGCCGCTGCCGTCGGTGTCGCCGACGTTCGACCGCACGCGCTCGACCGGGATGCCGAGCTCCTCGGCCGCCATCATCGCCTGCGCCGCGCGCGTGCCGCCGATATCGGGATTGCCCGTGACGACCGCCGCGCTGCCGTCGCTGTTGAGCGTGACGGTGGCGCTGGAGTTCATGCCGGCGTTGAACCAGAAGCCGACCGCGAACCCGCGCCCCTGGTTGGCGCCGAGCGGCGCGCGCCAGTGCGGGTGCGCGCGCGCGGCTTCGAGAATCTGCGCGAGGCCGATCGGCCCGTACTTCGGCCCGTACGGCGCCCGATCGCCTTCCGCGTTCGCGTTCATGAGGCGCAGCTCGATCGGATCGATCTTCAGCTCGCGCGCGATCTCGTCGACGACCGACTCCACCGCGAACGCCGCAATCGGCGATCCCGGCGCGCGATACGCGGCCACCTTCGGCTTGTTGACGACGACGTCGTACGCCTCGATGAAGAAATTCGGCACCTTGTACGCCGCGAGCATGCACATCGCGCCGGCGCCGACCGGCGAACCGGCATACGCGCCGGCCTCGTACCACAACGACGCCGAGGCGGCGACGATCGTCCCGTCGCGCTTCGCGCCGAGCTTCACGCGCACTTTCGATCCCGACGTCGGCCCCGTGGCGCGGAAGACGTCGTCGCGGCCCATCACGATCTTCACCGGCCGCCGCGCCTTGCGCGCGAGCGCGAGCGCGAGCGGCTCGAGATAGACGACGATCTTGCCGCCGAAGCCGCCGCCGATCTCGCTCGGGACGACTTTCACGTTCGCCGGATCGAGGCCGACGATCGCCGCGCACGCGTCGCGGACGACGAACGGCCCCTGCGTCGTGCACCACACGACCGCGCGGCCGTCCTCGCCGCACCGCGCGATGCAGGCGTGCGGCTCGATGTAGCCCTGGTGGACCATCGGCGTCCGGAACTCGCGCTCGACGACGAGGTCCGCCTCCGCGAATCCGGCGTCCACGTCGCCGCGCTTGAGCTCCATGCGGGACGCGATGTTGGTCGGCCCGCCGGCGTCCGGCCCCGCCGCGCCCTTCGTCACGAGCGCCGGATGCAGGATCGGCGCGCCCGCGCCGAGCGCGCGATCGATGCCCGTCACCGGTTCGAGGACGTCGTACACCACTTCGATCGCCGCCGCCGCCTCGCGCGCGATGTCGATCGTCGTCGCCGCGACGGCCGCGACCGCGTGGCCGTGGTAGAGCGTTTTCGTCTTCGCGAGCACGTTGTCGCCGATGTCGCGCAGATCGATCGCCGCCTCCCCGAGCGCGATCGTCGCGGTCGTCTCCGGCAAGTCCTTGCCGGTAATCACGGCGTGCACGCCCGGCACCGCTTCGGCCGCACCTGTGTCGATCGAGACGATGCGCGCGTGGGCGTGCGGGCTGCGCAGGACGAACCCGTGCAGCATGCCGGGCCACGCGGCGTCGGCGCCGTAGCTGGCGCGCCCGGTCACCTTGTCCACCCCGTCGTGGCGGATGGGACGCGTGCCGACGTACTTGAAGTCGCGTGGGGCGGTCATGCCGCGGATCCTTTCATCTCCGACGCGGCGTCGAGCACCGCGCGGACGATCTTGTCGTAGCCGGTGCACCGGCACAGGTTGCCGGCGAGCCAGTAGCGCGTCTCTTCCTCGCTCGGCTCCGGCGTCGCGTCGAGCAGCGCCTTGGCGGCGACGATGAAGCCGGGCGTGCAGATGCCGCACTGCAGCGCCGCGTGCTCGAGGAATTTCTGCTGCAGCGGATGCAGCGCGTCGCCGCGCGACAGCCCCTCGATCGTCGTGATGGTGCGCCCCTGCGCTTCCGGCGCGAGCACGAGGCACGCAGGCACGAGCCGGCCGTCGAGCAGAATCGAGCAGGCGCCACAATCGCCGGTCGCGCAGCCCTCCTTCGTCCCGGTGAGGCCGAGGCCGTTGCGAAGCGCCGACAGCACCGTTTCGTGCGGCTCGCACAGGAACTCCGCCGGCTCGCGGTTGATCGTCGTCTCGATGTGCAGCTTGCTCACGGGTGGCTCCCTTGTTCTCTGGCGCGCGCGGCGGCGATCGCCGCGGCGCGGCGCGTCAACACGCCGGCAACGGTGCGGCGATAGGCGGTCGTGCCGCGCTTGTCGTCGATCGGCCGCGCAGCGGCGCTGGCCGCGTCCGCCGCGCGTTTCAGGGACGCTTCGTCGAGCCGCGATCCCACGAGCGCCTGCTCCGCAGCCGGCACGCGCAGCGCCGTCGGCGCGACTGCGCCGATCGCGACGCGCGCCGTCGTGCAGAGGCCTGCCGCGTCGAGCGTCACGCTCGCGGCGGCGCCGGCGACGGCGATGTCCATTTCGGTGCGCGGGATGAGACGCAGGTACGCGTCGGAGGTGCGCGCGGCCGGGCGCGGCACGCGGATCGCGACGAGCAGCTCGCCTGGCTGGAGGACCGTGCGGCCTGGCGCGATTGAGAATGCTTCCACCGGCACCGTGCGCTCGCCGTTCGGTCCGGCGATCACGCACTCCGCCCGGTTCACGATGAGCGCGCACGTCGTGTCGGCCGCCGGCGACGCGTTGCACAGGTTGCCGCCGACGCTGCCGCGCCCTTGAATCTGCGTCGATCCGATCAGCCGCACCGATTCGGCGAGGCCGGGCCAGAGACGGCGGAGCTCGGCATGTTCGCCGATGACGGCAGCGGGCGTCGCCGCGCCGAGACGCAGCCCGTGCGCGTCGATCGCGATCGACATCAATTCCGGAATGCGCTTGATGTCGACGAACGCGGACGGCTGACGCACGCCGGTGCGGAACTGCACGAGAAGATCGGTGCCGCCGGCCAGCACGCGCGCGCCGGGATCGGCGGCCATGAGGCGCACGGCTTCCGAGACGGACCGGGGTGTTTCGTAGCGAATGGCGACCATGGCCCGATTCTACTTCGAGGGCCGGAATCGTGTTTTCGTGGTTCTTTCAGCCGCGGGCGCGCTTCGCGCGCTCTTTCAACCTGCGGTCGGCGGCGCGAGGCGGCAGATCGACGGTGAACGTCGAGCCCACGCCTGGCTCGCTTCGCAGCGACATCGTGCCGCCGGATTCGCTGACGATGCGGCTGGTGATCCAGAGGCCGAGGCCGAAGCCGTCGTAGCGGCGGTCGGAGACGGCGCGCTCGAAGCGCTCGAACACGCGCGCCTGATGGTGCGGCGCAATGCCGATCCCGTGGTCGGTCACCTCGAGGCGCGCGCGGCCGTCGTGCGTCGTCACGACGATCTCGATCGGGCGGCCCTCGCCGTACTTCACGGCGTTCGAGACGAGGTTCGTGACGACCTGATCGAGGCGCACTCGATCCCACATTCCGGTCGTCGCATCCAACCTGGTGGAGATTTGCGTCCGCTGCTCCGGCTCGAGGCGATCGACGACCTCGCCGACCACCTCGGCCAGATCCACGTTCTCGAGCATCAGCGGCAGGCGGCCGCTCGCGACACGCGAAACGTCCAGCACGGTGTCCACGAGCCGCATCAGCCTGGACAGCTGACCGTTCGCCCGCGACAGCCGCGCGTGGATCCACTTGATCGACGCGTTGTGACTGTCGCGTTCGACGCGGCTCAGGATCGCGCTGAACTGCAGCTGGAGCACGTGAATGGGGTCGCGGATTTCGTGGGACGCGGCGGCGAAGAACGCGTCCCGCAGCACCTGCTCGGTGACGTCGAACGCGAACATCATCACGCCGTCGACGCTGCCGCCGACGGTCGATGGCGTGTAGACGAGCTTGTAGTGGCGCTCGCCGAGCGCGATCGTCTCGCACGCCGTCTCGCCGGAGCGGCGGACGCCATCCGCGGCGTCGAATACACCCAAGCTCGTCAGATCGCGATCTTGCGTCAGCGCGGTGAACGCGGGGTTCGCGTAGTCGAACGATCGACCCGCGCTGCGCGCGATCGCGATCGGCAGCGGCGCATTGTCGAAGCATGCGCGGAGCGTCGCGAGATCCGGATCAGCGGTCGAGACGGCCTGCGTGCCCGCCGGGAGATCAGCGGCCACCGCCGCGGCAAGCGCTTCGACAGCGGCAGGCGCTTCGAGCGCTTCAGCAGGAATCGCCGGCCCAACGGCGTCGTCCTGCGGCGCGCCCGGTTGAGACCGATCGCCGGCCGGCGGTGCCGGCCGTTCGGTAAGCGGGGCCATGCCGCCCTGAACCACGACGTCGGAAGGAGATGGCTGGTCTGAGACAGACGAGGACGTCGCGTCAGCACTCGCCGGCGTGCTGGTGGGAGCCGGCAATTCGGCGTCCATAAAACCAGCCCATAAGCAGCAACAGCTGTTCCAACTCGTGGGAACGAACGGAGTCCGAAGAGGAGCGCCGGGCGCGGCGGCCGTTGCGCATCGATCGCGAACCATGACCTCGAATGGACGTCACCGGGTGGACGGAGTCCGTCTACCTGGACGCAAACGCGCTCGACGCGCGTGTTCGTCGCGCCGGCGATCGAGGAGTAAGCTTTCGCAAGCCCGATGCTGGTCTATGTCGGCACCTACACGGGGCCAAAGAGCCAGGGCATCTATGTCTTCAGGCTCGAGGCCGAGACGTCCGCCGTCTCGCAGAACATCACGCTCGCGCCGGTCGGGTTGGCCGCCGCCTCGCCGAATCCTTCTTTCCTCGCGCTCGATGCGAAGCGGCGCCTGCTGTTCGCGGTGAACGAGGTCGGCGAGTTCGGCGGCCGGCCGACCGGCGCCGTGAGCGCGTTCGCGATCGACGCGCGGAAGGGGACGCTCGCGCTCATCAATCAGCAGCCGTCGATGGGCGCAGGCCCGTGCCATCTGGCGCTCGACCGGGGCGGCCGGCACCTGCTCGTTGCGAACTACGGCAGCGGCAGCGTGTCGGTGCTGCCGGTCGCCGCCGACGGCAGGCTCGGCGCCGCGAGCGACGTCGTGCAGCACACGGGCAGCAGCGTGAACCCGGAGCGCCAGAAAGGTCCGCACGCGCACTGCGTCGCGATCGATCGCGCGAACCGCTTCGTGTTCGTCTGCGATCTCGGGCTCGACAAGGTGCTCGCGTACCGCTTCGACGGGCAGCGCGGAACGCTGACGCCGCACGATCCGCCGTTCGCGCAGGTGAAGCCCGGCGCCGGGCCGCGCCACATGGTCTTTCGACCCGACGGAGGCTTCGCCTACGTCGTCAACGAACTGACCTCAACGGTGACGGCGTTCCGGTACGACGCCGGCGCCGGCGCGCTCCACGAGGTGCAGACGATCTCGTCGCTGCCGGCACACTTCGACGGCGCGAACTCGGGCGCCGAAATAGATGTGCACCCGTCGGGGAAATGGCTGTATGTCTCGAATCGCGGCCACAACAGCGTCGTGCTGTTCGACATCGACGCGACGAGCGGCACGCTCACCTACGTCGAGGAGCAGGGGACGGGCGGATTCACGCCGCGTCATTTCGGGATCGATCCCTCGGCCGCCTATCTCGCCGTCGGCAATCAGAATTCCAACACGATCCTCGTCGCGCGCATCGACGGGGCGCGCGGACGGCTGAAGCCGTCGGGCATCCTGGCCTACGCGCCATCGCCGGTGTGCATGGTGTTCCTGCCGCGGAGCCAAAGGTGACGCGATGAACGGGATCTCCCGACGCGTCGTGCTCCGTGCCGCGGGCGCCGCGCTCGCCTTGCCGTGGCTCGAGTCGCTGCCGCTCCACGCGTCGCCTCACGACGGGCCCCGCGAGTTTCCGAAGCGGTTCGCCGTGCTGGTCATGGGCAATGGCATCAACGGCAACCACTGGTGGGCGCGCGGAAGCGGCGCCGCGATGCAGCTGAGCCGATCGCTCGAGCCGCTCGAGCCGGTGAAGCACAAGGTCAACGTGATCAACGGCCTGTTCAACGAGCCGGCCGTCGGGACGGGCATCCACCCTGCGCAGACCGGCAATCTTCTCTCCGGCGCGTCTCTCGGCGCGGGCGCGATCGTGCGAGCGGGCGTGTCCGTCGATCAGGTGCTCGCGCAGCGCATCGGACAGGCAACTCCGTCCAGCCTTGTGCTGTCGTGCGAGCCGGCGATTGGCGGGACGCACGAGACAGGCTTCTCGCTGACCTACAGCTCGCACATCTCGTGGCGGAGCGCCGATGCGCCCGCGCCGCAGGAGGTGCATCCATCGCGTGCGTTCGATCGTCTGTTCGAGCGTCGCGCGTGCGGGCCCCGCCGCAGCCTGCTGGACCTCGTGCACGATTCCGCCGCGCGTCTCCGGCGGACGGCGAGCGCGTCTGACAGACACCGGCTCGACGACTACCTGACGAGCGTGCGCGGCGTCGAGATGCGCGTCGACAGTCTGCGAGCCGAGGCGCCGCAGGATCTTCGCGAGCGCACGCGGCTGATGTGCGACATCGTCGCGCTGGCGTTCCAGACCGACCGGACGCGGATCGCGTCGCTGCTGCTCGCGCGCGATCTCTCGTCGCTCTCGTATCCGTTTCTCGGCGTGCGCGGCGATCATCACGCGGCGTCGCACGACGATCTGTCGGACGCCTACCAACGCATCGTCCGCTTCCACGTGGGCCGTCTCGCGTATCTGGCCTCGGCGCTCGACGCGATGCCCGAGGGCGAGGGGACGGTGCTCGACAACTGCTGCCTGCTCTGGCTGTCGAACATGTGGTCGGGATGGAAGCACGACAACAGGAAGCTGCCGGTCGTCATGGTCGGCGGTCTCGGCGGCACGCTCGAGACCGGCCGCTCGCTCGAGTATCTGTACGCCGGCGACGACAAGCGGAAGTTGTGCAGCCTGTATCTTTCGATCATGGACAGGATGGGCGTCGCGCTCGATCGCTTCGGCGACGCCGACGCTCGGCTCGAAGGAATCTGATCGCGATCTCACCGATCGGCGAAGACCAGATCGCCGAACCGCTCGTACTCGTGGAACGACTTGTCCACGTGCGCCCATTCCCACTGCGAGCGTTTGCCCTCGTCGTAGTCCATGCGGTAGACGTTGACGCGCCACTTCGTCCCCGGCTTCGGCGGCACGTTCTGGAGCGGCCGCAGCAGCGCATACGGAATGAAGAACTCGGCGCGCCACCCCTCAATCGCCGCGCGCGGCTGTTTCGGCCCTCCGATGATCGTGGTCGCTTTCCGCGTCAGCCGATCGCGCTCGTAGTGCCACGGCCGCCACCCGAGGAACTGGCCGCCGAAGTTGGGAATCAGGATCGGGAGCTCGTGGTTGAGCGGCGAGATCTCGTACTCGAAGTACGCGGGGTAGCGCTCGTCGGTCCAGAGGAACACTTCGAACACGTCCTCGTTCCACAGATCCATGAAGTCTTCGTTCATGGTCGCGGTGAGCGCGCGGTCGGTGCCCTCGACGGCCGTGATCTGCTGCGCGCGGTTCAGCGTCACGTCGAAATCGTCGGCGGACCTCACAGACAACCGCGGCCGCTGGTCGCCCTGTGCGTGCGCGGCCGGCTGAACAAGCAGCGTCACCGCCGTCAACGCCAACACAATTGAAAGCTTCATCGCGTGAGTATAATCGCGCGATGCGCGTCCGGCTCGATTACGGCGCCGACGGGCTCGACGTCGATGTCCCCGACGAGCGCGTCACGGTCATCGAGCCGCGGTTCCGTCCGTCGCTCGAGGATCCTCGCGCCGCGCTCCTCGCCGCGCTTCGTGCGCCCATAGACGCGCCGCCGCTCGGTGAGCTGACCGCGCGCGGCGGCACTGTCGCGATTTCGGTCTGCGACATCACGCGCGCGCAGCCGCGCCGCGAGATGCTCGAGGCGCTCTTCGAGGAGATGCCGGCCGTCCTCGCAGAGGACGTCACCATCCTCGTTGCTACCGGCACGCATCGCCGCAACACGCCGGCCGAGCTCGAGGCCATGCTCGGCGCCGACATCGTGCGGCGCTGCCGCGTGATCAACCACGACAGCCGCGACGCGTCGGCGCTCGTCCACGTGGGCGAGACGACGACCGGCGTGCCGGTGTACCTGAATCGCCTGTGGCTCGACGCCGACCTGCGGATCACGACCGGCTTCGTCGAACCGCATTTCTTTGCCGGGTTCAGCGGCGGTCCGAAGATGGTCGCGCCCGGACTGGCGGGCCTGCAGACGACGCTCACGCTGCACGACGCGAGGCGGATCGGACATCCGATGGCGGCGTGGGGCATCACCGTCGGCAATCCGATTCACGACGACGTCCGCGAGATCGCGCGGACGACGGGCGTCCACTTCGCCCTCGACGTGACGCTGAACCGCGCGCAGCAGATCACGGCCGTCTTCGCCGGCGAGCTCTTCGCCGAGCATCGCGCGGCGTGCGCGGCGGCGAAGCGCGACGCGATGCGCGAAGTCGAATTCCCGTTCGACGTCGTGCTCACGACCAACTCCGGCTACCCGCTCGATCAGAACCTGTATCAGGCCGTGAAAGGGATGTCGGCCGCGGCACAGGTGGTGAAACCCGGCGGCACGATCGTGTGCGCCGCCGAGTGCCGCGACGGCCTGCCGGCGCACGGATCGTACGGCGAGGTGCTCGCGTCGCGGCCGGGGCCGCGCGAACTGCTCGCGATGATCACGGCGCCCGGGTATTCGATGCCCGATCAGTGGCAGGTGCAGATCCAGGCGCAGATACAGACCAGGGCGAGAGTCCTCGTGAAGACGAGCGGCCTCACCGACCGCGAGATCCGCGCCGCGCACCTCGAGCCGATAGACGACGTCGCCGCGGCCGTCAGAGACGCGCTGGCGGCCGCGGGGCCGAACGCCACGCTGTGCGTCCTCCCGCAGGGCCCGCAGACAATTCCGTATCTTGCAATGAGGAGTCGATCACATGAAGACACTGCCCATGTGGAGTCGACGACGCTTTCTTGAGATCGCCTCGGGGCTGCCGCTCGTGGGAGGCCTCGTCGGCGCCGATGCCGCGGCGGCGATCGCCGCGCCGCCAGGCGGCGCGCGCGATTACTTTCGCGAGCTCGGCGTGCGGCCCTTCATCAACGCCGCGGGCACCTACACGGCGATGACCGCGTCGCTCATGCCGCCGCAGGTGATCGACGCGATCACCTACGCGTCCAGACATTACGTGATGCTCGACGAGCTCCACGATCGCGTGGGCGCGCGCATCGCGACGCTTCTCCGGTGCGAAGCCGCGATGGTCACCTCCGGCGCCGCATCGGCGCTGACGCTCGGCACGGCCGGCGTCCTCACCGGCACCGATCCGCGAAAAGTCGTCGACCTGCCGAACCTCGCCGGCATGAAGAGCGAGGTCATCGTGCAGAATGCGCACCGCTTCGGCTACGAGCACGCCGTCCGCAACTGCGGCGTGCGGCTGGTGGAAGTGGAGACGCGCGAGGAGATGGAGCGCGCGATCGGTCCGCAGACGGCGATGATGCTCTTCTACAACAACAACAACGGCGAGGGCCGCATCCGCGACGAAGAGTTCGTCGAGATCGGCCGGAAGCACGGCGTCCCCACGTTGAACGACGCGGCCGCCGACGTGCCGCCGGTCGAGAACCTGTGGAAGTACACGAAGATGGGGTTCGACCTCGTCGCCTTCTCGGGCGGCAAGGGGCTGCGCGGTCCGCAAAGCGCCGGCCTGCTCCTCGGCCGCAGGGATCTCATCGCCGCCGCGCGTCTGAGCGCGCCGCCGAACGGCAACACCGTCGGCCGCGGCATGAAGGTGAACAAAGAGGAGATGGTCGGGATGCTCGCGGCGCTGGAGCTGTACCTCGCGACGGATCACGCGGCGGAGCTGCGCGACTTCGAGGCGCGCGCCGACGCGATTCGAGCCGCGGCGGCAGGTGTCGCCGGCGTCAAGGCCGACGTGTTCGTGCCGGAAGTCGCCAACCACGTGCCGCACGTGCGGATCTCGTGGGACGCCGCCCAGCACCGCCTGACGGCGGCCGACGTGGTCGGCAAGCTGCGCGCCGGCGAGCCGTCGATCGGCACCAGGTCCGAAGGCGACGCGCTGATCGTCGGCGTCTGGATGATGCGCCCCGGCGAGGAGAAAATCGTCGCGCGGCGCCTGCGCGACGTGCTGCAGGGCCGGGGATAGACGGTGCCGCCCGCCGGCGCGATCGCGCGCGGGGCGGCCGCGCTCGTCGCGGCGTCGCTCGCGTCGTCGGTCTCTCACGCGAATTCGTCGCGTTCTCCTGCGCATTACGAAGCCAGCCGCATCTCGATGGCCTGCGAGTACGCCATCGAGGCGTACGGTCCGGACGTGGACGCGTTGCCGGCCATCGTCGACGAGGCGTTCGACGAAGTCGATCGCATCGATCGGCTGATGAGCCACTACAAGCCGGACAGCCCGCTGTCGCGCGTGAATCGCGAGGCGGCGCAGCATCCGGTCGCGATCGATCCCGAGCTCTTCGACTTCATCGCGGCGGCGATGCGATACGGCCGCGACTCGGACGGCGCGTTCGACATCACCGTCGGTCCGCTGATGAAGGCGTGGGGATTCTTCGGCGGCGAGGGCCGCGTGCCGCCGGCGGGCGAGCTCGCCGCGGCGCGCCGCCGCGTCGGCGCCGCGCACGTCGTGCTGAATCCGGCGTCGCGCACGATCGCGTTCGACGAGCCGGGCATGGAGCTCGATCTTGGCGGCATCGCGAAAGGCTACGCCGTCGATCGCGTGGTCGCGATGCTGGAGCGGCGGCAGATCGCGTCGGCGCTCGTCAGCGCGGGAGGGAGCACCATCTACGCGCTGGGCGCGCCGCCGGGACGCGACTCATGGCCGATCGCGATCCAGGATCCGAGCGACTCGCGAAAGACCGCGCTCACGCTTCAGCTGAAGGACCGCGCGCTGTCGGTGGCGGGCCGCTCCGAGAAGTCGTTCGAGGCCGGCGGCGTGACCTACTCGCACATCATGGATCCGCGCACGGGGATGCCGGCGCAGGGCGTGCTGAGCGTCGTCGTGCTCGCGCGGACCGGAACCGACGGCGATGCCCTCGACGATGCGTTCTTCGTGCTGGGTCCGGAGCGGAGCG
>QHWK01000657.1 GCA_003223775.1 Acidobacteriota bacterium | reverse complement strand
CGGCGCGGCATCGAAGTCGAGAAGACGACCGACTTCACGATTCTCTTCCTGTTCTCGATCGGCATCACCAAGGGCAAATGGGGCACGCTCCTCAACGCGCTCCTCGATTTCAAACGCGATTACGACGTCAACGCCAGCCTGGCCGAGGTGCTGCCGCAGGTCGTCGCCGCGTCGCAAGCGCGCTACGCGGGACTGGGGCTCCGCGATCTCGCCGACCAGATGTTCGCGCAGCTCGTCGACAGCCGGCAGACACACTGGCTGGCGGAGGCGTTCTCGACCCTCCCCACGCCGGCGCTCGCCCCGCGCGACGCCTATCAGCAACTGCTGCGCGGAGCGATCGAGCCGGTCGCACTCGAGGACCTCGCCGACCGCGCGCTGGCCACGAGCATCGTGCCGTACCCGCCGGGGATCCCGATGCTCATGCCGGGCGAGATGACCGGCGCCGCCGACGGACCGTATCTCAACTATCTGCGCGCGCTCGCGTCGTGGGATCGCCGCTTCCCGGGATTCGGCCACGACACCCACGGCATCGAGCAGCGCAACGGCGTCTATCACGTGCAGTGCATCGCGGGCACGCCCGAACAGGCGCTGCGACGCGCGCCAGCCCTGAAGGCCGCGGCGCTCGCGGTCTAGCGAAGCGAGGACGATCATGGCAACCGTAGAAGTTCGTACCGAGGTGGGCGTTCATAGCGAAGTTGGCACGCTGCGAACGGTGATGGTCTGCCGGCCTGGCCTCGCGCACCAGCGGCTCACGCCCGGCAACGCGGCGTCGCTCCTGTTCGACGACGTGCTGTGGGTCCATGAAGCGCAGAAGGATCACTACGACTTCGTCCTGAAAATGCGCGAGCGCAGCGTCGAAGTACTCGACCTGCACGACATGCTGGCGGAGACCCTTGCCGATCCCGCGGCGCGCGCCTGGGTGCTCGATCGCCGCATCACGCCCAACGAGGTCGGCCTGGCGGCGGCCCCGGTTCTTCGCGCCTGGCTGAGCGAGTTGCCGGCGACCACGCTCGCCGAGCATTTGCTCGGCGGTATCGCGATCCTCGACGTGCCGCGGAGCGAGCAGTCGGCCATGCTGGAGGCGGCCTACAGCGGAACCGACTTCATCATCCCGCCGGTGCCGAACAGTCTGTTCCAGCGCGACGCGTCGTGCTGGATCTACAACGGCGTCACGGTCAACCCGATGTTCTGGCCGGCGCGCCGGCCGGAAACGCTGCTGCAGCGAGCCGTCTACAAGTTCCACCCGCGCTTCACGGCCGCAGGCTTCACCGTCTGGTGGGGCGACTGCGATACGTCGTACGGCGAGGCCACCCTCGAAGGTGGAGACGTGATGCCGATCGGCAACGGCGTCGTGCTCATCGGCATGGGCGAACGGACCACACGCCAGGCGGTTTTCCAGGTGGCGGCGGCGCTGTTCGCCCACCAGGCGGCGACGCGCGTGATTGCCTGCCTGATGCCGAAGAGCCGCGCCGCAATGCATCTCGACACCGTGTTCACCTTCTGCGATCGCGACCTCTGCACCACCTTCCGCGAGGTGGCCGACCAGATCCGCTGCTACAGCGCGCGCCCCGGCGACAACGGCGGCGTCGACATCCGCCCCGAGGACGGCAGCTTGTTCCACGTTGTCAAGGACGCGCTCGGGCTGCCGAAGCTGCGGCTGATCGAAACCGGCGGCGACAAGTGGCAGGCGCAGCGCGAGCAATGGGACGACGGCAACAACGTGGTCGCGCTGTCGCCCGGCGTGGTCGTCGGCTACGACCGCAACACCCACACCAACACGCTGCTGCGGAAGGCCGGCGTCGAGGTGATCACCGTGCGCGGCGCCGAGCTCGGACGCGGCCGCGGCGGCGGGCACTGCATGACGTGTCCGATCGCCCGCGATCCGGCGAATTGACCCGCGACTTCACTCGAGGAGATTCGGCATGAGCTTCAACCTGCGCAATCGCTCGCTGCTTACGGTCCAGGACTTCTCGCCGCGCGAGTTCCGATATCTGCTCGACCTGGCGCGCGATCTCAAGCGCGCCAAGTACGCCGGCACCGAGCAGCGGCATCTCGACGGCAAGGAAATCTGCCTGATCTTCGAGAAGACCTCCACGCGGACACGGTGCTCGTTCGAGGTCGCGTGCTACGACCAGGGCGCCCACGTCACCTATCTCGATCCGTCCGGCTCGCAGATGGGGCACAAGGAGTCGTTCAAGGACACGGCACGGGTCCTCGGCCGGATGTACGACGCGATCGAGTACCGCGGCGCGAGCCAGACCGGCGTCGAAGCGCTCGCGAAGAACGCCGGCGTGCCGGT
>QHWK01000656.1:2025-5667 GCA_003223775.1 Acidobacteriota bacterium | reverse complement strand
CTTCGTCGATTTTCTGGATCGATGGGTGGAGGCAGGCGCCGCGCCGCCGCCGACGCGATCGGACTGGCCCGAGCTCGGCGATGCCGATCGCGACGGCACGATCGAGAACCCGGCGCTCGCCTTTCCGGAGGTCGCCTGCCCGCTCGGCGTCTACTACAGCTACCCCGAGTCGACGTCCGGCACCACCGCGTTCGCCGCGTTCACCGGCGCGGGGCTCGAGCCGCTCGACGCGAAGCGCGTCTTCGTGGACATGAACCGCAACGGGGTGTGGGATTCCCGGGAGACGCCGACTGAGGCGTGGCGCCGGCTTGGACTGCTGCAGAAATCGGAATCGCTCACACGCGAGCGATACATCGCGTGCGTGCAGGGCGCCGCCGACCAGCTGCGGCGCGACGGCTTCTTGTCGGAGGAGACGGCCGCGTCCTACGTGCGGCTTGCGGCGGCGGTCGATCTGCAGCCGAAGACGGCGAGCCGTTAGAGCGGGTTGCTGAAACGCGGGCGTGGGAATGAGCCCGTACATGCCGACGCGCCCCAGACGATGACCCGCCCGCCTGCTGGTCGAAAACGCTTGCGCGTTTTCAGTTCGAAAGGGCCTCGAGCTTCATTCGGAAAGCCGGCTTCCTTGTCTGTCGGCGACACGCTTTCGCGCGCAACCAACGTTCACGGCCGTCGTCTTGCCGGTTGAAACCCGGGATCCTTCTTCCTCGAACGTTCGTATGCGTCTCGTTCGCTGCGTCTGCTCCGCGTTCCCTTGCGAAAACCCGTATGCACTCGCTCCGAAGAACCGCCTCGACCGCTCGAACCACCGAAGCTGGCTTGCCCTCGTCCGGCGCGCGCAGCGACGCAGAATGTAGGCGCGCCGTGCACGTTGTCAAGTGCGCGTCGATGCGTCGCGCTCTTTTTTTTGCGCGGGTCAGATCCCCGAATCCGCGCTACGTCTGATCGACGAAAAAGGGAATCGCGCGCAGGCCGATCGAGAGCAGCAGGAGCACGAGCGCCGGCAGCGCGAACCACTCGTACACCGGCTCGTCGCGCACGTGCACGCGGCCGACGAGGACGCCCTTCTCGATCGCGTCGATCGTCCGCGACGCCGCGTCCACGTCGCGGACGGTGTTCGCGTTGAAGTACCGTCCGCCGTAGCGGCGCACGGCGTCGAGCAGCTTCTGCACCTGCGCCTTGCTACGGACTTCCTCCTCGAGATCGAGGCCGACGAAATGGACGCGGATGTCGGCGGCGTTCGACTCGGCGAGCACCTCCACCGGATCCCGCCCCTTGTTGCTCTCGCCGTCGGTGAACAGCACGATCACCTGATTGCGACGCAGCGCGCCCGCCTGGCGCGCGAGCAGGTAGTTGGCGAGCGCGAGGCCGTCGCCGATCGCCGTCATCCCCTCGCCGCGGAGGATCTGATCGTCCACCATGTCGATGTACCGCAGCAGGTACCCGTGGTCGAACGTCAGGGGGCTGACCACGTACGCGTTGTCCGAAAAGACGATGAGCGCGATGCGATCGTCGTGGCGCCGCGCGACGAAGGCCTTGATGGCGTCCTTCGTCGCCTCGAGCCGCGTCTTCCCCGCCACGCGCGCGCGCAGCGAATCGCGCGTCGTGAAGGTGAGGCGCGACAGGTCGCGCGACGGGCGCACGCGCTCCATCTGCTCCTGCATGCTGCTCGACAGGTCGAGCAGCATCACGACGTCGAGGCCGCGCGACTGCACGTCGGTGTCGCTCGACGGCAGCACGGGATCCATCAGCGCGAGCGCGACGAGCGCGAGCGCCGCCGCGAGGACCACGAGCGGCAGGCGCCGCACGATCGACGCGCGATAAATCCCCGCGGCGAGCCGTGCCGCCATCGTCGACGCCGCGAAGCGGCCGCGCATCCGCCAGCGGACGACGAGCAGCCCGGCGGCGCCGGCGACCAGCCATGCGAGCTCGGGCCGAAGGAAGCGCATGTTCGTGGGCGCTACGCCCGCTGGACGATCTGCGCGGCCTGCGCGATCGAGGCCTGGCACGCCTCGGCCGACGGCAGCGCGTCAGGCGGCCCGAAGCGGGCGTGATCGCACGCGGCGAGCACCGCCGCCACCAGCTCGATCGGCACCTGCGCGCCGCGCCGCGCGATCGCCGCGTCGATTTCAGCCGGCGTCAGGCCCGCGGCCTCCACGCCCGCTGCGGCGCGGACGTGATCGCGGACGAGCGCGTTGATCCGCGCGTAGGCGTCGCGGCGTCCGGCGGGCGTCGAGACGTCGAGCGCCCGCAGCGCGTCGAGCGACGCGCGCTCGTCGTACCGCACCTGCCGCGCCGACCGCGGCTTCTCGCGCGGACGCGTGCGCCGCACGACGACGATCGCGGCGGCGGCCGCCGGCACGATCGCGATCAACACGAGCGCGGCGCCGATCGGCGCGAGCGACGAGTAGCGTGCCCGCCGCGGCCGCGCGCCGCGGCCGTCGCGGATCGCGTAGGTCTCCTGTCCGTCGGGAAGCGCGCTGCGGAAGGCGATCACCGCCGCCGGCACCGGCACCTCGCCGGCCGGCGCCGCATCGCCGATCCGCTGGCCCGGACGCTTCACGTAGTACCGGACGACGACTGGCGCGACTTTCAGCTCGGGCAGATCGACGCGATACGTCGTGAGCACGTAGCGAAACGTGTAGACGATCGTGTCCCCGGGGCCTGCGGTCCGATCCGAGCTGCTGCCGAGAATCTCGAGACCCTCGGCGTGCAGCTTGTCCTTCGACAGGTCGTCGGCGAGGATGTCGACACCTTTGCCGCACGTGACGGTAATCGTGTAGCCGACGCGGTCGGCCACCCACATCGCCGTCCTGTCGAGCGACGTGCGCACGTCGATGTCACGCGGTTGCGCGTGGAGCGTGACCTCGCCGGCAGCGAGGGCCGCGAAAAGCACGAAGAGTCTGAAAGCGGACTGCGAAATCCGTAGGGCCAGGCTTTCAGCCTCGCCTCGGCGACCCTGAAAGGGTCGCCCTACATCCTGCGCTGCCGGAACGCTGATCATCGCCGCATCCTCGTCGCAAAGAGCTCCAGCAGCGGCTCCACGGGACTGCGATTGGTCGGCACGAACACGTGGTCGATCGAGGCGCGGTAGAAGGCGCGCGCGAGCGCTTCACGACGTCGCCGCGCATCGGCCGCGTACGCGCGCCGGTTGCGGGCGCCGAGCGCAACGGCGACATCCCGCCCCGACTCCAGATCGCGGACGTGCACGTACCCGCGCCCCGCCGGCAGCGTCGTCTCCGCAGCGTCTTCGGGCACGACGGCGATCACGTCGTGCCGCGCCGAGAGCAGCGCCAGATCGCGGCTCGCGAACAGATCCTCGCCGGTAATGAAATCCGACACGAGAAAGACGACGCTCGTCTTCTTCAACGTCCGCACGAGATGGCGAATCGCAGGAAGGATCGCCGTCGGCCCCGGCTGCGGCGCCAGCGACCAGCAATGCTCGAGGACAGCCCACGCCGCGCCGCGCGTTCGCCGCGGCTGGTTGAACGCGACGACGCGGTCGCCGAACGCCATGAAGCCGGTGTTGATCTGGTCCGACAGCGCCGAGAACAGCAGCGACCCGGTGATGAAGGTGAGCACCTCTTTCTTCGAGAAGTGCGATTCGCCGAGCTCCATCGAGCGCGAGACGTCGAGCGCGATCAT
>QHWK01000656.1:0-1763 GCA_003223775.1 Acidobacteriota bacterium | reverse complement strand
CGTGCAGGAACGCCGTGACGCGCGCCAGCGCGAGCACGTGCTGGTACGACCGCGGCGACACGCCGAGGACGAGCAGCTCGGCGAGCGCCGGCCGCCCGACGTCCGCCGGCGACCGCGTCGCGCGGCCGAGGCGCACGATGTAGTCCAGGATCTTGTCGTCGACGAACACCGCGTCGCGGACGAACGCGCGCAGATACGCCACGTCGCCGGGCGAGACGCGCCGCTCGATCGCCTGCTCGGACAACCGCGCCTGCAGCATGCGGACTTCTTCGTCATGATCGGGATAGCCGACGCGCAGCATCATCGAGAAGCGATCGAGCTGCGCCTCGGGCAGGCTGTAGACGCCCTCCTGCTCCACCGGGTTCTGCGTCGCGAGCACCCAGAACGGATCCTCGAGCGGGAAGGTCGTGTCGGCGAGCGTCACCTGCCGCTCCTGCATCGCCTCGAGCAGCGCGCTCTGCGTCTTCGGCGTCGCGCGGTTGATCTCGTCCGCGAGCAGGATGTTCGTGAACACGGGTCCTTGCTCGATGCGGAACGTCGCCGTCTTCGCGTCGTAGACGCGCGTGCCGAGGATGTCGGCGGGCAACAGATCGGGCGTCAGCTGAATGCGCTGGAACCGCGCTGCGATCGCCTGGGCGAGCGTCGTCGCCGTCAGCGTCTTCGCGACGCCGGGCACGCCTTCGAGCAGCACGTGCCCGCAGCCGGCGCGCGCCTGCGCGCGTGCGGTCGCGAACGGAATCGCCGCGAACAGCCCGGTCAGCAGGCGGCGAATCAGCCGGTGCTGCCCGATGATGACCTTGGCGATCTCGGCTTCGAGGCCGGCCACGGTCGCGAACGCCGTTTCGGCGCTCGGGTCGCTCGATCTCGCCAGCCGATCCTGGACGCTCATAACAGCAGACACAGCGCCGCGCCGGCCGCTGCGGCGACGGCGAGGCCGGCAGGATACAGATCGCGATACTCGGTCGATGTGCGGAACCCGATCACCTTGCGCTCGCCCTCGACGATCTCGCCGATCGCGCGCGCGAGCTCGCCGCCGGTCGTCGATCGCACGTAGCGGCCGCCCGTCGTCACGGCGATCCGGCGCAGCGTCGATTCGTCGAATTTCGTCGTCACCGCGCGCCCGGCGTCGTCGCGGAGGAACACTTCCCGGCCGCCGGGCTGCGGGAGCGGGATCGGCATGTCGCGATCGGATCCGATGCCGATCGCGTGCACGCGGCGATCCTCCTCGCGGAACACCGCGAGCGCGGCGTCGAGCTCGGCGCCGTAGTCCTCTCCATCGGAGATCAGCACGAACAGCTTCCGCGTCGGGCGATCGTCCTTCTGCGCAACGTCGCGCGCGCTGCGCAGCGCGGCTCCGAGGTTCGTGCCGAGGAGCGTGGTCGGATCCTCGTCGATCCAGTCGAGATAGAACGCGAGGCTGTCGATGTCGCTCGTCAGATACGAGAGCACGACTGCCGCGTCGGCAAAGCCGACGAGGCCGATCCGATCGATCGTGTCCGGCTTGCTGCGCAGGAAATTCCGGAGCTCGGCGGTCGCGCGCCGCGAGCGGGACGGCTCGACGTCGTGCGCGCGCATCGACGCGGATCGATCGAGCAGGAAGACGACGTCCTGGCGCTCGTACTCGGGCGTGCGCGCCGCCAGCAGCGCCTGCGGGCGGACGACGGCGAAGACGAGGCCCGCCGCGGCGGCGACGCCGCACACGAGGATTGCGGCGGCGCGCGTCGGCGTCGACCGCCGCGACAACGGCGCGAAGCGAGGCGCGA
>QHWK01000595.1 GCA_003223775.1 Acidobacteriota bacterium | reverse complement strand
GCACGCGCGATCGGGTCGTTCGCCGAGACGAGCGCGTCGGGCGTCGCGATAAACCGTTCGAGCCACTGCCGCTCGCGGCTGGCCGCCACGCCCTTCAAATCGGGACCGAGTAGGTCACCGCCGCCGATCGTGTGGCACGCCGCGCAGTGATTGCGGAACGTGTACTCGCCGCGATCGAAGGCGAGCGCCGGCACCTCGGCGAACGACTGCAGCGGCCTCGACGCAGCCGTCTGCCAGCTGTTGAGCCAGTCGCCGATCGTGCGCGCGAGGAATCGCGGATCGTCGAGCGCCGAGTTGCGCATCCATTGCCCCGTGGCCTGGTTGCCCACGAGGAGGCTTGGCGTATGCCCGTCTGGGCCTGCCTCGCCCGGCGCCGTGTAGAGCCCGAGCTTCCGGCTGATCGACTCGATGTCCGACGCGCTGCCGGTGAGAAACAGCCAGCCGGGCCCGACGTGATATTTCTCCGCGTACGCCTTCAAGACGTCCGGCGTGTCGTGCGCCGGATCGATCGTGATCGAGTAGAAGAAGATGTCGCGGCCGACGCGATCGCCGAGCACCCGCTGCACCTGCGCGAGCCGCGCGGTCTCGAGCGGGCACGCATACTGGCACGTCGTGTAGATGAGATCGATCGCGACGGTCTTCCCTTTGATCAGATCGTCGTAGAAGCGGACGACCTTTCCCTCGTGCGTCGTCAGCGCGACGTTCGGAAAATAGTCGGCCCCCCAGCGTCCGTCCTGCGCGGCCGCGGCCGAGCAGACGGCGGCCATCGCGAACACCGCCGCGACTTGTCTCGTGATCGTCATCGCCTCGCCTTCTGCACCCGGTCCGCTACAGCGCCGTCTTGAGGATGTCGGTCGGCGCCTCGAAGGTGACGCCCTGCGGCGTCGGAATCGGCGTCGGCAGCGGCCGCAGGAACGGCGTGCCTCCGTCGTCGATCTCCCAGCGCAGCAGCATCGCGTTGTCCTCGTGCACCGTGTTGTGGCAGTGCTCCATGAACATCCCGCCCCAGTCGCGGAACTGCATCGTGATCGTGATGCTGCCGCCCGGCCGCAGGCGGTAGACGTCCTTGCGGCCGCGCTCCCATTCCGGCACGTTGGCCGCGCTCCCGTTGCGCGCCAGCACCTGGCCTTCCTCGAAGTGGATGTGAATCGGATGATCCCAGCCGCCCCCGCCGTTTTTGAGCGTCCAGATCTCGCGCGTGCCGAACCTGGGCGCGGCCGACACTCGCCCGAAGTCGGCGGCGAGCGTCGCGCCCTGATCGGCCGCGATGCCCCACGGACCGATGAACGAGCTGATCGGATCGGAGGTCGTCTGGATCGCGTCGCGGCCGAACTCGAATACGCGCTCGCGCGCCACGGGGATATTCGAGAGATCCGGGTTGGGAATCAACGTCGGCGGGACCTGACTGACGTCCGGCAGATCCGGATTGCGGACGACGCGGAACTCGAGGATCTTGCCAACGCACGGATCGGCCGACGCGCCGCCGAGCGCCTCGGCGATCGTCAGATCCCGAACCGGCTTGGTGCCGACCAGCTTCCCGCCGTCCATGTGATCGCAGAGGTTGACGAGATGCACCTTGTCGCCGACGAGATACCGTGAGAAGTCGATCACGATGTCGTACCGCTCGGCGATGCCCTGCTCGTCGAGCTCGGTGAGCGTCACCGGGTGCGGCAGGAGGTTGCCGTCGTTGCCGATCTGAATGATCGGCGAGGCGTCGCTCAGCGCCAGCTTGAAGAAGCGCGACACGCTCGCGTTCAGAATCCGGAAGCGGTACTTGCGCCGCTCCACCTCGAAGTACGGCTTGTAGGCGAGGTTCACGGTCATCACGTCCGCGACGAAGCCGTCGAAGTTGAAGATGTCCATGAACAGCTGCCCGTCGCGATCGAACGCCTTGTCGGCGAGCATCAGGTTCACGTCGTAATCGAGATTGCCCCAGCTCTTGAGCGATCCGCTCGGCAGCCGCAGGTTGACGCCGTCGTCGATCGTTTCGTTGCCGCGATCGAGGCCGCTGTAGATGTTGAACATCGCGGCGTTGCCCTTGTACACGTTCTGCGCCGTGAAGCTGAACATGTGATCGTGGAACCAGTGCGTGCTCATCGTCTCGTGCCAGTCGCCGGGGATCTGGATGAGGCCGCCGCTCTCGTCCGGCGTGCTCGCCATGCGATCGCCCGCCGCCGTGTTCATCGAGAAGTGGCCCGCGAGCACGATCGGCCAGTGGTAGTCGTAGAACTGACCCGGGAAGAAGTACGCGCCGGTGAAGCCGTCGTTCTCGGCGCCGTGGTGGCCGTTGTGCTCGTGCGTCGAGATCGTGTGCCGGCCGAACCCCGCGTTCTGCTTCACGTCGGGCGACAGATTGTTGTGATGGCGGAACAGGAGCGGCTCGCCGTACTTGCCGATCACGAGCTTCGGCGGAATCGTGCCGTTGAACGTCCACACGTTGTTCGGGTTCTGAATCGGCAGATCCCGATGGAAGCAGAGCGGCATGCCGTGGCCCGGATCGATGCCGCAGTTGAGCGACGTCGGCACTTGCGGGCTGTAGCGGTAGTTGGTCGTGCAGGGCGCCTGCCACGCTTCGAGCGCGTACCGCGGCAGGAAGT
>QHWK01000594.1 GCA_003223775.1 Acidobacteriota bacterium | reverse complement strand
TTGTGCGACCGATCGTTGCCGAGCACGAGATCCATCGTCGTGAAATCGCTCGTGATGCTCCTCGGCGCGCTCCACGTGGCGCCGTTGTCGGTCGATCGCGCGAAGCCGATATTGTTCTTGAACGCATCGGGAAAGCGCGACCACGCGACGTAGGCGTTCGGCGATCTGCCGCCCGCGAAGCGCGGAATCGATCCCTGGCCGTCGTCCTCCGTCGCCGCGACGATGCGCCGCGCGGACCACGTCGGCGGCGTCGCGCGGATGTTGTCGCTGTAGGTCGTCGAGATCTCGACGCCGCCCGCGGCGACGGGCGTGAAGTTCGACCAGCTCATGATCACGCGGCTCGTTTCCGGATCGACGTCGACGAATTCCTTGTCGGCCGCATCGCGCGGCGAGCCGGCGGCGTTGACCAGGCCGTTCGGGTTCGTGGCGGGCGTCACCTCGAACGGTCCCTGCCACGTGTGCCCGCAGTCGGTCGATCGGTGCACGCCCATCGTCTGTACCGCGCGGGTCGCCGAGAACTTCGCGATGAGAATCGACGAGTAGATGAAGGTGCAGTCGCCGACGTATTTCACGTCGGGATCGCCGAGCACCTGCGGCAGCCGCGTCGTGCCGATCGCTTGGTCGCCTGGCGAGGGCAGCTGACCGCCGTCCACGAACGTCACGCCGCCGTCGTCGGAGTACTTGAAGCCCGAGACGGAAAGCGGGTTGTTCGCGAAGCCGCGGAAGTCGTTGAACCCGATCACGATGTGCTGGCCGGTGCTGTCGACGGCAATCGACGTCTCCGATTGCGTTTCCGCCGGGCCGTCGTCGGGCGGCGCGTCGTCGGCTCCTTCACAGTCGGGCGTATTCACGCAGTCGCCCGCCTTCTCGAAATCCTTCCCGGTCGACGCCGCGCCGGCGTCCAGCGCGTTGATGACCGCAACCTTGTGCGCGGCGGAGCGCCCCATGGCGGACATTCTGGTGTCGGATTGTTTGGGTCCTTGCTTATCACGAGACGCGCGAACGGGCTGATGCGCCGCCCACGCGGCGATCGACGCGACGACGAGCGCCAGCAGGAAACGATGTCGCAGCACGAAGGCCTCCTTCGATTCGGGGTTACGCCACGCGGCGCTTGTATACCGCTGGGGTTTGTAAGGTGTCAAGACAATGCGGATGTTCGATTACGACCGCCGCCGCCGCACGCCGACGACCTGCGACGCGAGAATCAGCGACGTCACGCTGAGCGCGGTTCCACCGAGCATGAATGCCGCGACGACGACGTCCCATGCGGGCCGGTGCCCGTAGAGCCACGGGAAGTCCAGCGAGTGGAGGCCGTGGTACAGCCACCGCGTGACCCAGGCGCGCGAGCTGTACGAGCCCGCGATCCGCGCCGTTCTCGGATCGACGTAGTACCGCGTGCGATCGGCGTCGTCGAGCTCCACCCGCAGCACGGGCAGCGGACGCTCCCGGACGGCGTCGGCGACGATGCTCGCGATGCGATCGCGATCGAACGCGTCGCGCGGCGCGCCGTCGATCGGCACGACGCGCGTCTCTCCGCCATCGAGCGCCGCCACGTACGCCGGACGCGCGTCGAACGTCGTCAGCTCGAGCTCCTTGATCGGCAGCCCCGCGAGCTCCGCGAGCGCGGCGCGCGGCGCCTTGCGGTCGAACGCCGCGAGATCGATCGGCCCGCGCAGCCGAGCGCCGATCGCCTCCGCGGCGCGGCGACGAACCGCGTCGTCGGTCAGCGCCGGAAACGGATCCATCGACAGCATGCCGGAGAACGCCCACGTCGCGGCGCCGACGCCGAAGATCAAGCCGAGGATCATGTGCCAGCGCTTCTGCCCGCGGTACGGAATGCCGGTGCGCGCGCCGGCGAGGACGTAGCGCTTCGACGGCGCGTAGCGGGAGACGCCGATCGCGAGGCCGAGCATCGCCGCAACCGTGCCGATGCCGGACGACCAGACCACGACGGCGGCCCACCGCGAGGGCCGGCTGCGGAGCGGCGTGAAGTAGAGCCAGTGAGGGATCGGCCCGAGGTACGCGCCGATGCGCGACGCGCGCCTAGTGTACTGCGCCACCTCGCCGGTGGATTGCGCGACGTAGACCTGCTGCCCGTCGGGCCACGAGTACTTCCACAGCGGCCGCAGCGTTCGCAGCGGCCCCTGGACGGTCCATTGATCGACCGCGTCGATCGATTCAGTGGCGGCGTCCTGCTCGCGTTGTCCGCTCCAGCGGGCGGCGACGCGGCGCATCGACGCGGCGGCGGACGCCTCGGTGCGCGGCTCGCCGGTGTCCGCGTAGACGACGTGCAAGGCGCGGCCCGCGCGGAAGCGATAGACCGGACGCAGGTCGAACGTGCCGAGGCGCGCGTCATCGGGCGGCGCCGCAAGGCGCAGCGTGGCGTAGGCCTGCTGCGGCGACAGCACGATGGCCGACGCGTCGAGCGCCGGCGATCGCGCGAGGCGATCGCGATCGGTCACCGCGGGGAAGTCCCAATACATCATCCCGATCCCCGTCGCGAACCAGACGAGAAAGAACAGACACAGCCCCACGCCGAGCCACCGGTGCAGGAAGACCAGCGCGCGCATCATTCCTGCCTTCCTGCCTTGCCGATCGTGAAGAAAAGTCCTCCCTCGCGGCCGAGCGTGCGCATCCAGCCGAGTTGCGCGAGCCAGGCCTCCGGCGTCCAGTCGTCGGCCGCCGGCGCGAGAAGATCGCCCGGCTCGTCCTCGAGCAGCGACGTCGGATACGTCCGCAGGAACTCGACGCCGTTGTCGGCGAACCACCGGCGAACCTCCGCAACCGTATGCCGATGCTCCTCGGGATGCTGGTACTGATCGCGCAGCCATGCTTCGCGGCGCGCCGGCTCGTGCCGGCGATCGCGCAGCACCGGATCGAACGGCACGACGCGGAATCGCGACAGCCGCGCTGCGGCGCGCCGCGCCCGCAGCGGCAGCCGCGCGAACGCGTTGTAGACGCCGAGCATCACGACACCGCCGGGGCGCGCCAGCTGCGCGAGGCGCGCGAACGACGCGCGCGGGTCGGGCGTGTGGTGCAGCGCGCCCGACGAGTACACGACGTCGAAGAACGCCGCCGGCAGCCCCGGCCGCTGCAGATCGGTCTCGACGAACTGCACGCGGTCGATGCCGTACCGCCGCGCCGCCGCCGCGCCGAGGCGAAGCGACGCGCGCGCGAGATCGGCGCCGACGACGAGGCGATCGCCGCGCGCGAGATACAGGCACATCTGGCCGGTCCCGCAGCCAATCTCCGCGATGCGCGCGTCGCCCGGGACGGCGCGATCGAGCAGGCGCGCGAAGGCGCTCTGCTCTGCGCGCGCGTGCAGCGCGGCCAGGCCCACTCGGCCGATAGCGCGCCGGCGCAGGCGGGGCAGGCGAGAAGCTGTATCAAAGACACACAAGGCAGGACGGCAGGAAGGCAGAAGGGCAGGAATTCAAGGCTGGTAGGCTGAAAGGCTGGAAGGACGAAGGCTGGAAGGACGAAAGGTGGGAAGGCGAAGGGCGAACGGAGGCCTTTCCGCCTTCGCCCCTCCGCCTTCCGCCCTTTCTGCCTTCGTCATTCCCGCCTTCCTGCCTTCCTGCCGTGAATTCCTGCCTTCCTGCCCTTCTGCTTTCCTGCCTTGCCCTATCAGAAGATCGCGTAGATGAACGGCGCGAGCGCTTCGACGGTGGTGGCGAGAATCAGCACGAGGCCGAAGACGCAGAGAAACACCGCGAGCGGCACGAGCCAGCGCTTGCCCGAGTCGCTGCGCCACAGTCCCCGCGCGAGATCGACGATCGATCCGCCGGCGCTCGCCAGGATGATCAGACGCCGCCGGATTCCGCTGCGCTTTCGGACCACCATCCGACGTTCTCCTTCGCCGTCTCCGCCGGCGCGATCGCGCCCTTCGCGACGACGGTCGATCCGCCGACCAGCAGATCGATCCCGCCGCGCCGGAACGTCGAGTACCCTTCGAGCGCGCGCGCGACGATCGGCTCGCCCGCCACGTTGAACGACGTGTTGAGGAGCACCGGTATCCCGGTTCGCCGCCCGTAGGCCTCGAGCAGCGCGTGCAGCCGCGGCGCCATCCCGCGCTCGAGCGCCTGCACGCGCGCCGAGCCGTCCACGTGCGTGACCGCCGCGAGCCGCGATCGCCACTCGGCCCGCACCGGGAAGACGCCCGACATGAACCGCGCGAGCCGCGCGCCGCCCGGCGGCAGGTCGAAGAAGCGATCCGCCGCCTCGATCGGCACGACCGGCGCGAAGGGCCGGAACTCCTCCCGGAACTTGATGTCGCGATTCAGCCGATCGCGCGTCTCGCGCGCGTGCGGCGCCGCGAGGATGCTGCGGTGCCCGAGCGCGCGCGGCCCGAACTCGCACGCGCCCTCCATCCACCCGACGATGCGCCCGGCGGCGAGCTCCGCGGCGACCGCGTCGACCAGCGCGGCGTCGTCGAGCTCGTGGACCCTCAGGCCGTCCTCGCGTGCGGCGCGCGCGAGCTCGTCGCCGCTCACCGCCGGCCCCCAGAACGGATGATCGGGGATCTCGCGATCCGGATTGTGGAAGTAGATGCGATCGGCGTACAGCGCGGCGCCGAGCGCGCAGCCGGCGTCGCCCGGCGCCGGCGGCACGAACACGCGCTCGAAGCCCGACTCGGCGAGCACGCGCGCGTTCGCGACGCCGTTGAGCGCGACGCCGCCGCCGAAGCAGAGATCGGGCAGGCCGGTCTCGCGGTGCAGCGCGCGCGCGATGTCGACGAGAACGTCCTCGAGCACGCGCTGCACGCTCGCGGCGCAGTCGGCGAAGCGCCGGCCGTCCGCCGACTCGAGATCGATCGGCTCGTGGGGATCGCGCGGCGGGCCGAACAGATCGACGAACTTCGACGAATACGATCGGCTCGCCGTTGTCTGGAACTCGAAGTACTCCTGCGCGAGCGCGAACGCGCCGTCCGGCGTCCGCCGCAGCAGCTTGCCGATCCGATCGACCATCGTCGGGCGGCCGTAGGCGGCGAGGCCCATCACCTTGTATTCGCCCTCGTTCACCGCGAAGCCGAGATACGCGGTGAAGGTGGAGTAGAGCATGCCGAGCGAATGCGGGAAGCGGATCTCGCGCGCGAGCGTGATCGCCGTGCCGCCGTCGGCGCGGCGGACCCCGTGGCCGGCGGTCAGCGTGGCCCATTCGCCGACGCCGTCGGCCGTGAGAATCGCGGCGCGCTCGGTCGGCGCCGTCAGAAACGCGGCAGCGGCGTGCGACGCGTGATGATCCGTGAAGAGGATCTTCTCGCGCGGCACGCCGAGGTGCGACGCGATGATCCCGCGCACCCAGACCTTCTCGCCGAGCGTGTTCCTGATCGCCGCCGGAAACGATCGCCACGATCGCGGAAACGCGCGCAGCGCGCTCGTGAGAATCCGCTCGAACTTGAGCATGCTGCGCTCGTAGAAGACGACCGCGTCGAGGTCGCCGGGTTCGAGGCGCGCCTGCTCGAGGCACCAGTCGATCGCCGCGGCGGGAAACGACGCGTCGTGCTTGCGCCGCGAGAGCCGCTCCTCCTGCACCGCGCAGACCGGCACGCCGTCGACAACGAGCGCGGCGGCCGAATCGTGATAGTGCGCCGAGAGGCCGAGAATCTTCACGTCAGTACTGGCTGCGCGAGGGCGAGCCGTCCGCACGCGCCGTCCAGCCTTGCGTCTCGCGCCGCTCCGCGCGCTTGGCGAGCCACGCGAACGGCGGCAGCACGATGAAGTAGATGGCCGACAGCACGGCGCCGCCGAAGAGCCCCGCAATCGCCGCCGCGATCCGCAGGTAGCGGTTCCAGAGCCGCGTCGCGCGCGCGTGCCAGATGTGACGGCGGTAGCGCCGCGGCGCGACGCGGGTGAGCTGCGTGTAGGTGTAGTTCATGTGGAATACTTCGTCGCGCAGGATGTGCTCGAAAATCGCGCGGGTCTCCGGGTCGTCGTCCACCAGCTCGCGGTAAATCGTGAACCGGCTCGCGGCGGCTTTCTCGGCGACGTGCAGGAACGCGAGCAGACGATGATCGGGTTCGCCGTCGATGCGCAGATCGTCCAGGCCGTGGCCGCCGGGCAGCGGGTTGCCGGCCAACAGGGGCGCGCCCCGCGTGCGGCGCGCGCGCAGGAGCG
>QHWK01000593.1 GCA_003223775.1 Acidobacteriota bacterium | reverse complement strand
AAAAGGTACGCCGGGGATAACAGGCTGATCCTAGCCAAGAGTTCACATCGACGCTAGGGTTTGGCACCTCGATGTCGGCTCATCGCATCCTGGAGCTGTAGCAGGTTCCAAGGGTCCGGCTGTTCGCCGGTTAAAGCGGTACGTGAGCTGGGTTTAGAACGTCGCGAGACAGTTCGGTCTCTATCTGTCATGGGCGCAGGAGATTTGCGTGGGGCTGTCCTTAGTACGAGAGGACCGGGATGGACGGACCTCTAGTGTACCGGTTGTCGCGCCAGCGGCAGCGCCGGGTAGCTACGTCCGGAAGGGAGAAACGCTGAATGCATCTAAGCGTGAAACCCTCCACAAGATGAGATCTCCCGAGCCGTAAGGCTCCTGAAGGCTCCTGGAAGATGACCAGGTGATAGGTCGGGTGTGTAAGCGCGGTGACGCGTTGAGCTTACCGATACTAATCAGCCGTGAGGCTTGACCATAATTCTTTTCTCATGCACGAGAGAAACTCTGCGTTCGTGCGTGGTCGGTCGAAACTGCCGTTTGCAGAATATTCAGTTGTCGTCGCTCTTTGACATTGTCTGGGACGACCTGCCCTTCGCGCTAGGCGACGCTTGTGAGTGGCGCCGCGAAGGCAGGACCCCAGGCAGCCAAGTTTGCCGGTGGTCATAGGATCAGGGTCACACCCGTTCCCATTCCGAACACGGAAGTTAAGCCTGATACCGCCGATGGTACTGCATGGGAAACTGTGTGGGAGAGTAGGTCGCTGCCGGCATTATTCGCGTGGAGAAAAGCCCGATCGTCACAAAGACGGTCGGGCTTTTTCCGTGTACTGCAACGAAGAATTCGTCGCCCGCGTCGCGACGTGGGTCTGATGTTCGCACCTTGCCATTCGAGTCGCGTCAGTTCGTTATTCTGTCAGATCCAGGATCAGATCCTGGATCAGATCCTGGATCGGATCCAGGATCAGACGCGGTGGACTAGAATTGCGGCGGGCCATGGAGAATCTCGCCGCTCTCGAGAAGCACGCGCTCGATCTGATGAAGAACGCCGACTTCGGCGACGACGCGATTCGCGTCAACGAAGCGATCGTCGCCGCGTCGCCGCGCAGCGAGCGCGCGTGGACTCGCCTCGGGCGCTGCCGGATGGAGCAGCGGCAGTTCGACGGCGCCATCGAAGCGCTGCGGACGGCGCTCTCGCTGAACAGCGCGAACACGATCGCCGCCAACCTGCTCAACGAAGTCCGCAAGCGGCGCGCGATGACGCCGACGGCCGCCGAGCGCGCGACGACCGGCTTCACCCTGCGCGAGTTCGCCCTGCTCGAAACGCTCGCGCCCGCCGGGGCGTGCGACGCGCTGCGGACGCGGATCGAGCTGCTGCTCGATGCCGTCAACGCGTCGGCAGTCGCCACGCGCGCCGTCGAGGCACGGCAGCGCGCCGGCGCCGCGTCGGGATCGAAGCTCTTTCACGCGAACAGCTTCTATCCGGCGCCCGGCGGCCACATCTTCGCCTTCCACCACGGCGGCCGGTGGGAGCCGCAGTTCAATCTCGGCTGGTACACGCTGCCGAGCAGGCCGAGCTGCATGCGCATCGGCATCGGCTTCAACACATCGCCAAACGGCCGGGACGCCGATCGTGCCGCCGGACAGGAGCGCGTCGTCGCGTACTTCGAGCAGTTTCAGCGCGCGATCGCTCGCGCGTGGCGCACCGAGCTCGCCCGCTGGATGGAAACGAGCGGCGGCATGCTGGAGCTCGGCTCGAGCCTCGAGGAGTCGCTCCAGCCCACCCAGGCCGTCGAGCGTCTGCTCGCGCTGCGGCACGCTGCCTCGGTCGAATGGATCTTCGTCGGCCGCTGGCTCTTCCTGGATCGGCCGGCCGATGCCGCCGTCCTTCGCGACCGCGCGGCGCTGGCGCGCGCGGTCCGTCCCGCTCCGCTCGGTCAGCAGCTCCAATCCCGAATTACTGCGGCCCTCGTACTTCGCAGATGGCCAGGTTGTAGCGATCCGAGGTTGGCGCGGTGTCGTTGATGCGCACCGACGTTCCGGCCGCCGCAACCGTGGTCGTGGTGCGCTGCACCCAGTACGTATCGTTCACCGGCGCGAGATCCTGGTGCACCATCGTCTGGCCGGCGTCGAGGGTACGCGGGATTGCGTTGTCGAAGTCGTTGCCGACGCCGAAGACCCACGAGTTGGCGCGCGTCGTGACGAGCGTCGCCGACGGTGCGCCCGCGGCGCTGCTCGATCTCGCGACCGCGCCGATCGCGCCGGAGCCGTTCGTGCCCGTCGTGTCGACGTTCGAGAAGCTGACTACGGTCATCGACGAGGCGACTGACTGCGACAGGCGCGCCGACACGGTGACGTTGGTGAGCGGCGCCGCCGCGAACGCGCGCCAGATCTCGCTCGTTCCGAGCTGCGCGTTGCTGCGGATCGCGCGCGTCCATGTGAGGCCGCCGCCGCTGATGCTCTGGACCGTCGTGTTCGATCCGGTGAGGTAGTCCGCGGAGACGAACGCGAGCAGCAGCTCGTTCGCCGCATGCGTCGAAAATGCCGCCGTCGTCACCCTGCTGCTCGCGCTGCCGCGATCGGCGGCGACGACGACGTCGATCGCCGGGACGCCCGTGCCCGGCGGCGGCGCCGCGCCGACGGTCACCGTGGTCTGTGCGGTCGTCGATCCCGCGCCGTTCGCCGCCGTCAGCGTATAGGTCGTCGTCGCGGCGGGCGAGACCGCGAGCGATCCGGATGCGGCGACGTTTCCGATCCCTTGATCGATTGTCACCGACGTCGCGTTCGACACTGCCCAGGACAGCGTCGAGCTCTGGCCGGACGTAATCGACGCCGGCGACGCGCCGAAGCTCGTTACAGTCGGCTGCCCTGCGGCGCTCGACACAGCTACGGTCGTCGTCGCGGTCGCCGTGCCCGCCGAGTTCGTCGCCGTCAGCGTGTACGTCGTGGTCGTGGCCGGCGCGACCGCGCGCGTTCCCGATGCGCTGACGCTTCCGATTCCTTGATCGATTGTCACCGACGTGGCGTTCGACGCTGCCCAGGAGAGCGTCGAGCTCTGGCCCTGCGTGATCGACGCCGGCGATGCGCTGAAGCTCGTCACGGTCGGCGCCGGCGGCGGTGGTGGCGGAGGAGGCGGCGGCGCAGGAGCGAGTCCGATCGCCCAGCCCGCGCGGCACGCGAGATCGGGTTTGTCGGGCCCGAAATCAGGGCAGAATGTGTTGGCGGTGCCGATGAACGGAAAGAGGTAATCGTACGCCGCCTGCGCGCCGCTCCAGCCGTTCTCGACGCCGATCATCAGGTTGAGGCGCGCTTCAGGGCCGTAGAATCCGGCAAACGGCCGCTCGTTCCCCTGCGTCGCCGCCCAGATCTGGTCGATCGTCTTGTAGAAGTTGAACGTGTTGTAGTCGGTGTACCGCACCGTCCCGGCCGGCGGCACGCCGACGCCGATGATGTAGGGCGCCGCCTGCGCGCGCGGGTATGCGGGATCGCTCGAGAACAGCCTGAGCTGGAAGCGCGCGATGGCGTCGCGGTGCGCGAGGCCGCCCGGGAAGCCCTGCTTGAACGCGCGATCGATCGCGTACGCGAGATAGTTCTGCTCCCACAGCGCGATGTATTGATTGCCGTCCGGGCGCTTGCCGATCCAGAGGATCCGGAACGGATTCGCCGTCGGGCTCTGCGCGTTCGCGAAGTTGTCGAGCCACGTGAGATTGGCCGTCACCTTCTGCGTGAGATAGCTGCGCACTGCGGCGCCGGGATAGAACGCCGCGGCGTCGACCATGTTGCGGAGCGGCCACGCGTAGCCGCGCGGCTCGTTGTAGGCGAGGATGCCCTGGCTGCTGCGGACGCCGTCTGCGGGGTAGGTGCGAATCATGCCGTAGTTCGCCCAGAACGCCATCTCCTCCGCGTAGTAGCGATCGCCGGTGAGCAGATAGGGGACATACGCGATCGACGGCTGATGCGCGTTGTCCGGGATGAGCGGCGACTGTCCCGGCCCCGGTGTGGTCGTCGTGTACTCGATGATCGGCATCGGGCTGCCGTGCACGAAATCGAGGCCGTCGTTCTTCGCGCGCGAGTCGTACCAGAGCGTGGGCCGCTGATCGAGCGAAACGATCCGCTCCGGGCCGACGCCGCTCGTCGCGCTGTTCTCCGCTTCGCGCACGTGCACGGGCCACGACCCGGAGAGATCGCCGTGCGCGAGCACGAAGGCCTTCTGCGTCGGATTACGGTAGACGAGATAGCGCGCGGTCCAGTCGGGATACGGCGCGAGCTCCTGCCGCCCGCCGTGGTCCGGCATGTTCGCGTCGAGCGCGCCCGCCTGGAGGATGTCGAAGTTCGCGCCCGTCGGCGAGCTGACCAGGTCGGCGATCAGCGAGAGATACGGCGGCAGCGCGTTCGACGCGTAGAACGGCGACATGTCGGGTGTGACGGATGCCATCGCCGCCGATCCGAACGTGAACGTCTTGCGCCAGCGCGTCAGGTAGTAGTGCTGCACGCTGCTCTTGGTGAACACGGTCTGGTTGTTGACCGCGATCGCGACGTCGTAGACGACGGTCGTCGCGCCCGTCAGATCGAGGACGTTCTCGACGGCGACGTCCACGCGGCCGCTGCCGTCGTTGTAGACGCGCGTATCGAAGACGACGCGCAGGAACGGGTGCGCCGCTCCCGACGGCGACACGGGCGCGACGACGGATCGGCCTTCGTACGCGATACGTGGTGCCGCCGATCGTCAGCGCGACCGATGACGTCGGCAGCGCAGGCGTGAACGCGCCGCCGGCGATTGGCGCGGCAGCGATCGGATAATTCCCCGCGGCAGGCACGTTGACGCTCACGACGGCGAAGCGAATCGATCCGTCGGGCCAGCGCGTCTTGACGTCGGTTTGCGTCAGCAGCGAGCCGACCTGCAGCCCGCTCGATGCGGCGCCTTGCGGAACCGCCTGGCCGAATGTGGCCCAGCCGGAGGTCAGCGTGTCGTTGGCGATCTGAGCGGCGGCATTGCCTCGCGACGCGAGCACGAACAGCACGACCGCCGAGGTGAGGACGAGCTTTCTCATGAACCAAAATCGCGCAATTGCGCTGCCTCGGCGCACGTGCGCGCGCAGGCGCGGAAACGCGCTGGTTTTACGCGGTCGAACCGCGGAAAACGTGCGCCTGCTTGACCGAACGCTGCGATGTTGTCGATCCGGACGGCAAGGTAACTCTTACCAGCGCGAGAATCGCCGAGGCAGGGCGTGTCGGGCTGTCGAATGGATGCGTCAGCCGGCGTTCGCGACCGCGATCGCCTTCCGCGCCCACGCCGCGAGCTCGAGCGCGCTCTCCAGGACGTCGAGCGGCACAGCGTGATACTTCATCGTCCCC
>QHWK01000074.1 GCA_003223775.1 Acidobacteriota bacterium | reverse complement strand
CATCGCGACCTTCCATTCCTGCTTGCCCAACTCGAACGCTACGTACAAGGTCGACTCGCTTACACTACCGGGCAGAGTGCGGGTCACAGTCATCACAGCCTCCTCTCGGATGTCAGTCCGCTAGGAGCTTAACGTCTGCGGCCCGCGCTCATAGTCTCTCTGTGGTTATTTTCTGCGGTCTCAGCGGGCTCGGCGGTCAAACGTCGTCGCCGAGATCGCCGATTCGATCGATCGTCTTGTCGGCCGGCGGAAACTCCGCGCTCAGCTGCGGGTCGGCGGCGTAGTGGCCCTGGCGCACGAATACGGTCGTCAGGCGATCGCGCCAGATGCTCTTCATCGCCGTCAGGATGCGGATCTTGTCGTCGACCATCACGTAACGGTCCGCCGGAAAGCGCCGCTCGACGTCGTCGAGCATCTCCTCCTTGTGGATGTAGATGAGCACGTTGCCGCCGACGGCGCGCCACAGGCCCGACCGCTCGACTTTCCGCGGCTGGAAGACGACGTCGCCGTCGGAGAGGATCGCGACGCGGCCGCGCCGCGCGGCGCGCTCGATGGCGTCGAACGCGCCAGGGAACACGCGATCCGCGAACGGGTAGTGCAGCAGGAACAGCGAGGCCTCGAGCAGCCCCGTGTCGCGCGGGTTCTCGATGCGGTACCGCTGCAGCGCGCCGAGGTAGTCGGCGTAGCCGAGCTCGGCGCGCAGCTCCTCGAAGATCTCCCAGTAGCGCTCGGCCCGCGGCTCGCCGAACGTCTCGATCAGATGACGTTTCAGATCCCCGATGACGACGTCGTTGTCGAGCAGCGTGTTGTCGACGTCCAGCAGGAAGACCGTCGAGGCGCTCACGCGCGGGCGTCCTCCGGGCACGGCGCGTTGGCGTAGCCGGATCGGAACGGCGTGACGACGCCGGTGGCCGGCTCGAAGCGGTGGCGCCAGACGCACGCCGTGTCGTTCGCGAGCAGATGAATCGACACCGACGCCGTGTCGGAGATCGTGCTGACGTAGTGGATGTCGTCGGTTGGCGGCAGCAGCGTGTAGAACTCACCGGGCCCGAGCTGCTGGCGCTTCGCGATCTCGAGCCGCGCGCGCGACGGATCGCGGCCGTCGTCGAGGCGGCGATAGACCGTCTCGTCCTGCCGTCCGCGGTAGATGCCGACGAGCCCCCACGCCAGATGATCGTGAACGGGCGTCGACGCGCCGGCCGGCACGACCAGCGAGAACAGGCACAGCGAGCCGTTCTCCGCGCGATAGAGCGCGTACTGCCCGATGCCGCCGCCCATCCGGCTGCTCTCGTCCGGCTGCGCGCACCGCTCGGGCAGCCAGCCGTCCGCCGCGAGCAGCGCGGCGAACGGCGCGCGCAGCGCGTCGACGCGCTCCGCGTCGTCGCGGATCGTCCGCATCAACCGCGCGGTCTCGTCCACGAGCGCGCGGATCTCGGGCGCGTCCACCAGATAGCCGAAGTGCTGATGATGATCGCCGTGGCCCATGTCGCACATGGCCACGGAGGATAGCGCAGTTACGGTCCCATATCGCTCCCCGAAAACGGCGCGGTCACTGCACGGTCTTGACGCCGATGCCCGATGCCACGAGCCATTCGCGGATCGCCCAGAACAGCTGCGCAAAGCTCGCCGTCTGCCGGAAGGCGGCGACAGTCGGCGCTGTTCTCGTCCGATCGGTGACGTCGTGCTCGGCGAGAATGCCCCACTGCCCGAACCCGAGGCGCGCGTACGCGCCGACGGTTCGCCGATCGCCGTTCGCCGCGGTCCCTCGCAGAATCGTCATGCCTCCGATCAGCCGCTGATTGCCGATCAGATCCACTTCCGCCAGCGATCCGCCGCCCGATTCGTGCTCACCCGTCGGCTCGTTGCCGCCGGGCGCGTAGACGAACGGCGTGATGTGGTATCGCTTGGCCGACCAGAAGAGTTTCAGCTGCGTCGGCGCGTCGTAGTAGCCGAGACGATTGCGCGACTTGGTGTAGGCCGCGAGATCCGGCACGTTGACGCCCGTCGGCAGCTGTTCGCGGCCGAACGCCAGCTCGATCGCGGCGCTCGGACGGTAGTGAATCAGCGCCGTGTTGACGAACAGCGTCGAAGAGCGCGCGGCCGGATCGTAGCCGAGCGCCGGGCGCGGCGCCTCGCGGCCTTCCGCAGTGACGACGCCCGACACGCGGAACGCGCTCGAGATCGTCGTGACGTTGCGGTACATCAGCCGCGGCCGGAAGATGTTCGTGCGCGCGCCGATGGTCGGCCATGCGCCCTGTTCCTGCATGTGGAGGCGCACGTCTGCGTGAGGCGTGTGTCGGGCGACGGCTCGACCTCGCCGCCGCTCAGGCTTTGCGCGGCGTCGATGCCGCGGCCGTAGGCGTTCAGCGGTCCTCCGCCCTGCGGCGAGATGTGGCACGACGCGCAGTCGGTGTAGCCCAGGCGGATCATCGTCGGCAGCGCGTGCGCCGGCGCGCACGTGAGGAGGACGGCCGCCGCGCTGGCGGCCGCCGTGACGGCTCGCGCGCGCATCACTTCCTTCCCGACGTCGCGACGGCGCGCGTCGATTGTTTGGCGGTGAAGTCGAAGCGCAGCTTCACCTCGTCTGCGGTCTGCACGCCGAGCTGCGAGGGCCGCTCGATGCCGTAGGCGCTGAGCGAGACGGCGCCATCGCCGACCGCGCGAAACGTCTCGCCGCCGCCGGTCACCTTCAAGTCGATCGTGAACGGCCGGGGGGTGCCGCGAATCGCGAGCGTCCCGGATACGCGGCACGTTGACGGCTGGGCCGAACCGTTCGTCGCACAGACGGCCTTGTCCGAGGAGAAGCGGAGATCCGGCACCTGCCCGTCGGCGGGCGTGACGCGCGAGACGATCTTCGGCTCGCCGCGCAACGCCGCCTCCGCAACGGTCTGATCGATCGCGCGGAACAGGATGTCGCGCGGGCGCTTCTCTGAATACAAGAGTTCATTGCGCAGGCAATCTCGCATCTGGCGAGAACGGATGAACCGCGGCGACGCGTCCGTCATATCTTTACGGGTTTTTGTGCATTCGTCATGCCCAATGCAGCGGTTTGCAGCGGGATCTGGCCGGCAGACAGATGGCCGCTCTATGGTTCTCGGTGTGCCTTTTTGGCGGGCATCAATCGCGAAGCGACATGAACAGCACGCACGCGCCGCTCGACCGTGTGAGTCGCAGTGTTCCCAGCGTGAATGGCCCGCGTACAATGTTGCGCAGCGCCGCGCACCGTCGATGAGCTCTTGCGCGCCGCGAGCTCATGGACGATCGCGCGGCCTGCCCGCTACGGGATCGAGACATTGTCGAACGTCGTCTGCGCGGCCGTGGTCGTCGTGTGGCTGCTCACGGCCAGGCCGACGAACACATTCGCGCCCATCGCGATCGTGTCGCTGCCGACGAGCGTCCATGTCACGCCGTCGGGCGACGAGTACGCGTTGATCGTGCTGCCCAAGCGTTCAAGCTTGACCCAGTACGGCGCGCCCACGAGCGGACCCGCGGTGCTGGTGCTCGTACCGGCGGTGAGCGTCCGCCGCTGGAAGACGACACCCTTGCTGAACGACACGAGCATCGACGCCTGTGCGGACGCCGGATCGAGTGTCTCGCGGATCATCACGCCGGCCTTCGTCCACGCGTTCGTGTTCTGCACCGTCGTCACGCGCGCGACGACGACGCCGTCGCCGCCGAGCGGCTTGTAGGCGTAGTGGAAGGCGTCGGCGGTGCCCCAGATGTCGGCGCCGGCGCCTTTGACGGTGTAGGTGCTCGTCGCGGTATTCAGCGACGCGCCGCCGGCGGCGCCGACGGCGCCGACATCCTGATGATTCCATCCCGGCGGGAGCGTCGGCGGCGGCGTCGGCGTGCCGGGCACGACGCTCACGTTGTCGAACGTCGCCGTCGCCGTCGCCGTCGTCGAGTGGCTCGAGACGCCGAGCCCGGCGAGCACGCCGGCGGCCATCGGAATCGTCGCGGTGTCGACGAGCGCCCAGATGACGCCGTCGGGAGATTGATACGCGTTGAATGTACTGCCGACGCGATCGAGCCGCACCCAGTACGGCGCGGCGCCGCTCGCGCCCGTCGTGCTCACGCTGGCGCCGCCGGTCGCCGGCCGCCGCTGGAACGCGAGCCCTTTGCTGAACGACACGAGCATGAACGCCTGCGCCGCGCCGGGATCGACGCTCTCGCGGATCATCACGCCGGCTTTCGTCCACATATTGATGTTCTGCACCGTCGCCACGCGTGCGACGATGCTGCCGTCGCCCGTCAGCGACTGATACGCGTAGTGCAGCGCATCGGCGGTGCCCCAGACGTCGGCGCCCGCGCCGGCGACGCTGTAGGTGGACGTCGACGCGTCGAACACCATCGATCCGGCGACGCCGACGGCGCCGACGTCCTGATGCGCCCAGCCGGTCGGCGGCGCAGCGGCCTGCGCGACGGTGAAGGTCTGCCCCGCAATCGCCGCGGTGCCGCTGCGCGCCGCGCTGCTGTTGGCGGCGACGGCCACCGACACCGTCGCGCCGCCCGTGCCGGACGCGCCGCTCGCAATCGTCAGCCACGGATCGTTGGCGGCGGCGGTCCACGAACAGTAGCCGGCGGTCGTGATCGTCGTCGTCACGACGCCGCCGTCGGCAGCGATCGACTGGCTCGCCGGCGAGATCGCGAAGCTGCAGGGCGCCGCGTCCTGCGCGAGCGTGAAGGTCTGCCCCGCGATCGTCGCGCTGCCGGCGCGCGCGGGTCCGCTGTTGGCCGCGGCAGCGACGCTGACGCTGCCGCTGCCCGTGCCCGACGCGCCGGCCGCGATCGACAGCCACGGATCGTTTGCGGCCGCCGACCACGAGCACCAGCTCCCCGTAGTCACCGCAATGATCGTCGTGCTCGCGCCGGACGAGGTCGCCTGAGATGCCGGCGCGATCGAGAAGCTGCACGCGGCCGCGTCCTGGGCGATCGTGAACGTCTGATCGGCAATCGCGACCGTTCCGGTGCGCGATCCAGCCGCGTTCGCATCGACGGTCATCGTCACCGTGCCGTTGCCGGCACCGCTCGAGCCGGCCGCAACGGAGATCCACGGCGCGGTGCTGACGGCGGTCCAGCTGCAGCGCGCAGCGGCACTCACGGCCGTCGTCGTGCTGCCGCCGCTCGACGTCATCGACTGGCTCGTCGGCGACAGCGTGAAGACGCACGGCGCCGCCGCCTGCGAGACGGTCACGGTCTGGCCGGCGATGATGACCGACCCAGTGCGCGCGACGTCCGTATTCGCGGTGTACGCCACCGACACCGTGCCGTTGCCGCTGCCGCTCGCGCCGCCCGTGATCGTCAGCCAGGTGTCCACCGCGCTCGCGCTCCACGAGCAGGTCGTCAGCGCCGCGACCCCGAAGCTGGTGGCTCCCGCATCAGCGGTGACCGACCGATCGGACGGCGAGACCGTCGCGCTGCACGGCGGCGGCGCCATCGCCACGCCGTTCACCGCGACGTGATCGAACGTCGTCGCCGACACCGCGTCGGTCGTGTGGCTGGAGACGCCGATGCCGACGAGCACCGTCGCCGCCATCGCGATCGTATCGGAGCCGACGAGCTTCCACGTCGCGCCGTCCGCCGATTGATACGCGGTAAACGTGTTGCCGGAGCGATCCAGCCGCACCCAGTACGGCGCGGTCAGCGTCGTCGTGCCGGTCGTGCTCACCGACGTTCCGGCCGTGACGAGGCGCCGCTGGAATGCGGTGCCCTTCGCGGCCGAGAGCAGCATGAATGCCTGCGTCGATCCCGGCGCGACGGACTCGCGGATCATCACGCCCGCTTTCACCCAGACGTTCGTGTTCTGAATCGTCGAGACGCGCGCGACGATCGAGCCGTTGCCGTTCAGCGGCTCGTAGACGTAGTGCAGCGCGTCGGCCGTGCCCCAGACGTCGGCGCCGGCGCCAGCGACGGTGAGCACCGACGAGTTGTAGTCGAACTCGCCGTACCCGGGCATCCCGACGGCGCCGATGTCGGCGTTCTGCCACGGCGACGGCACCGGCGGCGGCGCCTGCTGCGGCGGCGACGACGGCGTGGGCGGCGCGGCGCCGTCGATCGTGCTGCCGTAGATGGTCGCGTCGTTCTTCGTGTCGCCGGGCGGCGACGTGAGGAACGCGTCGGGGCTCAGGATGATCTGATCGACAAACGCGCCGTCGCTGCGCTGCTGAATGCGCAGACGGTGCTGCCCCGTCGACGAGAAGTAGACCAGCGTCGCCGGCGCGCCGTTGAAGCCGTTGTCCTCCCATCCCCAGCCGCTCAGCGTGCCCGATGGATCGGTGAGCGCGATTTCGGCGCCCTGCGTGTCGCCGATGCGATAGAGCGGCGACCCGAACTGATCGATCGCGTCGTCGAACTGCACGCTGACCGAGTTGTTCGCCGTCGAGTTGCCCTGCGCCTTGAGCCGCAGCCACAAGTGGTAGCCGGTGCCGGCCATCGCCGTGAACGTCGTCTCGAAGTAGCTCGCGGGCGCCGCGAGCGGCGGCGAGATCTTCGACTGGCCGTGGTCGGGATTCCAGAGCGGCTGCCGGCCGGCCGCGGTCGAGTCGCCCATGAACTGCCAGTTGCCGAAGACGTTGCCCGGCGGGACGTCGGTCGCGGCCCACATCACGATCGTGCTCGCGCCCTGGGGCGGCAGCGGCGGCGGCGGCGCCGCGCTGCCCGTCGTGAAGCTGACGATCGGTCCCTTCGCCGTCATTCCCGCCATCGTCTTCGAGACGACGCGCCAGTAGTACGTGGTGCCGTGCTGGAGGAGCGGCAGGACGAACTTCTGCGTCGTCGTCGTCGGATTGGCGGGATCGGTCGGGCCGAGCTGCTGGTTGGCGGCGAGGAGCGGCGGATTTGGATCGGTGCCGAAGTAGATGTCGTAGAGCTGCCCCCAGGGGCCGCCGTCCCATTTCAGCGCCATCGAGATCGGCTGGCCCACCGACACGTCCGCGGGCGAGAGGTAGATCGGCTTGTCGGGCGGCTCGGGCACGAACCAGTCGGTCTCGATTGCGCCGTTCGGCGCGGTGTTGTTCCACTTGCGCTCGAACTGATCGACGAACCACTGGAACATCCACGGCTTGGTCGTGAAGTAGTTGTGTTCCTGCTGCTGATTCGCCGACGGCGTCGTCCAGTTCGACGATCCGAACACCGCCATCTGCTGCGCGCCGAGGATGACGAGCTTCTGGTGGTTGAGCCCCGCGTGCGCGCGCACCTTGAGCGGCACCCCCGCGGCGTACAACCGATCCATGTTGTAGGCGACCCACTGGCGCGTCGGCTCGCGGTACTCCTTCGTCTCGCCGATCAGCCGCACCGGCACGCCGCGCTGCATCGCCGCGATCATCGCGTTCGTGTGCCGCTCGTCGGTGATGCGGTACATGATGACGTCGATGCGCTGCGTCTCGGCGGCGTAGCGTTTGAGGATCCGCAGCGCGTAGTCTTCCTGCTGCGGAAAGTTCAGCGCCGGGTCCTTCGTGAAGATCGGGTACTTCCGCGTCAGCGGACCGGTGATGTTCGCGTAGTTCGCGTAGTTGGCCGTGTCCAGCCAGAGGTCGTCGTACTTCGTCTTGAAGCTGTTGACGATCGACGGATCGTCGGAGAAGTAGATCGACTCGTCCTCGTAGTCGCTGTACGGCGCCTGGAACACGAACGCGGTCGGCGTGTAGTTGGCGCCGTCGAACTCGACGACGTTCTGCCCCGCGAACAGCATCGTCTTCCAGTGGAGGATGCCGCTCGCGGTGCGATAGCGGATCGGGATCCCGGCGTTGGCGAGCGCGGCGATCACGTCGGCGTTGCCGACATAGGTGGGGTTCGCGCGCGGATCGATCAGGACGCGCACCGGCACGCCCGCGTTCCAGCGCGCGAGGATCGCGGTCTGGTAGCGCGTGTCCTGCATGAACCAGAACGCGACGTCGATGCCGACCGTCTCGTTGTTGATGTAGGCGAGCAGCGGCGCCCGGCAGTCCTCGAACGCCGGATCGCATAGCCGCTCTGCCGCGCGCGCCGCGGGCGCGGCCGCCAGAAGCACCACGGCCGCCAACGCCACCTGGACCGCACACCGCCACACTCGCCGAGTCACGTGCCTCACGCCGCCTCCAGATGAGTCTTCGCTCGCGCCACGGCAGAACTGCGAGCCAGGTGCCAGCGTTTTCGAGGAAATTTCGAAAGAGCGGCGTAAAAACGCCGGCGCAGTTTCCCAATTCGGGAAACCGGCCGGCCCGGTACCGGAAGCGCGCTGCCTCTACTCTTTGGTAGGCGCGCGCGGCGGGAACGGTTCGAGCGGCGCTTCGGCGGGCCCCGCGATCACCTTACCGTCGGGCTTGAAGCGCGAGCCGTGGCACGGACAGTCCCACGTGCGCTCCGCCTGATTCCAGTCGACGAGGCATCCCATGTGCGTGCAGACCGCCGATCGCGTCATGACGGCGCCGCGCGCGTCGCGATACGCGGCGACCTTCCGCCCATCGAGCTCGATCACTCTGCCGGCGCCGCGCGGGACCGCGCGCGTCGATCGGCCTTCGGCGCCGGCGACGCGATCGCGAATCAGATAGTACGGGTAGTCCTTGTTCTCTTTGACGTAGTCCCACAGGCCGCCCTTCACCTTTTTGCGGCCCGGATCGAAGAGATCGGTCCACGGATTGCGCCGGCCGGCGACGCGATCGGCTGCCATCATCGCCGTCAGCGTGCCGAACGTCATCCCGTTGCCCGAATAGCCGGTGCCGGCGAACTGCCGCGCCGCCGTCTCGCCGATGTACGGCAGGCCGTCGGGCGTCTCGATCACCTGTCCCGACCAGCGGTGCATCACCTCGACGCCGCCGATCATCGACTGCAGCGTGCGCTCGAGGCGATCGAAACATGCGCCGGTGTCCTCGGCCTGGCCCGTCTTGTGATCTTCGCCGCCGAAGATCACGACGTCGTGATCGCGGCGCGGTTCGATGCGCAGGTAGTGATACGGATCCGCGGTGTCCCAGTACAGCGCGTCGGGCACGCGTCCCTTCGCGACACGCGCGCTCACGACGTACGAGGTATAGAGCGCGAGCTTCGTCTGGAACAGCGCCGCGCCGACGATGCCGGCGTTGCCGACGAGCGGCGTGTGCGTCGCGATCACGATCGATTGACACGTGATCGTTCTGCCGTTCGCCTTCACCGACACCGGCCGATCGCTGAACTCCGTCGCCGCCGATTGCTCGAAGATCAGTCCGCCCCGATCGGCGATCGCCTGCGCGAGCGCCGCGAGATACTTCCGCGGGTGGAATCGCGCCTGGCCCTCGAAGCGGACGCCTGGGCCGCCGACGAAGGGGACCTGATCGAGGAACCGGGCGTCGAAGCCGAGCTCCGCGGCGAGCGAGGCCTCCTCGCGGAACGACGCTCCGTCGCTGCCACCGCCGATTGGCGCGTGCAGGTAGCCGGGCACCCAGGCGAAGTCGCAGTCGATTGCGAGATCGTCGACCGCCGCCGCGATCTGTTCGATTGCCGCGAGCCCCGCATCCCAGACGGCCTGCGCGTGGTCGCGGCCGAACGCCTTGATCAATTCGGTCACGCGCAGATCGCTGACCATCGTCAGGTGCGCGCTCGTGTGACCGCTGTCGATCTCGGCGCACCGCTCGCGCTCGAGCACGGCGACGCTGCGTCCTTCCTGCGTCAGGAGGTACGCTGCAGTCAGCCCCGTGATGCCGGCGCCGACCACGACCACGTCGACCGCGTCGTCGCGCTGGAGTTTCGGGTATCGCGGGAAAGTAGCGGTGTCGCTCCAATACGGCTGAGTGCCGGTGCGCAGCTTCATGCGCAGGCTGATGGCACGAACCGATCCGGGTCCGGCGCCGGCGCGTGTGCCGCAAAGTCGGCGCGATTTTTCGCGGCCGCTGCGCGCCGGGCTGGAAAAAGCTGAGATGCGCGGTGACGTTTTTCGTTACACGAACGGCGCAGACGGCAACGCCAAACGACGCGCGCTAGGCGACGTTCGGCTTGTCGTCCGACGCCGCGCGCTCGACCTCGATCGTGCAGTCGCTCAGGACGGCCGCCAGCGCGCCCACGGCCGCGAGAATCGGCGCGAACACGGCGCCGACGACGCCGACCGTCAACGGGAATTCGGCGATCGAGCGGCCGTGCTGCTTGATGATCACGCGGCGCACGTTGCCTTCGCGGAGCACTCTTTCGACGGCGCTCTGCAGCTGGTCGGCCGCCACCTTGAACGATTCGGTGAAGGTGCGTTCGGTCATTGATGCTCCTTACGGGTAGACGAATCGATCGTGAGCGGAGTTCGTCGCCAGAAGACTACGGTAGCGCAGCCCTTCAGGGCTGCCCCGGCGGCCGTTGGCAGGCCTGAAGGCCTGCGCTACCGGAGGCCGCCAGCCGTTGCCGGCTTCGGCGGCGGCGGCATTTGCGCCGACGGCAGGCGCGGCAGCATCTCGTCGCGCATCGCCAGCTGATACAGCGTCGCGGCGATCGCGATCGCCGACGCCTTCACGTCGTCCTCGATGATCCGCTCGTAGGTATCGAGGTTCGTGTGGTGCGTATGCGTGTTGTATTCGATCGGATCCTGGCCGAACCCGATGCCCGCGAGGCCGGCGTTGTTGTACGCCGTGCTGTCGGTGCCGCCGACGTTGCGGCTCGTTGTCGCGACGGCGCCCACGACGCCGAGGTCGTGGAACGGCGCGAGCCCCTCGCGCACGATCGCGGCGGCCGACGGCGGGCCGAAGACACTGGCGCCGCGCGCGCGGCCGGTGCCCGAGTCGATGTTCAAATACGCCGCGAGCTTCGCGTACTCCGGCTTCGGGTTCTCGAAGCTGCCGAAGTGCTCGCGCACGTACGCCTGCGAGCCGAGAATCCCCTCCTCCTCGCCGCTCCACAGCGCGACGCGAATGGTCCGCCGCGGCGCGACGCCGATCGCTTTCAGGATGCGCGCCGCTTCCATCATCGTCGCGCAGCCGATCGCGTTGTCGGTGGCGCCGGTCGCCCCGTGCCACGAGTCGAGATGGCCGCCGAGCATCACGACCTCGTCCTTCTTGTCGCCGCCCGGAATCTCCGCGATGGTGTTGTAGGCCGTACGGCCTTCCGGATACGTCCTGTTGACGATGTCGAACTCGAGCTCCACCGGCATGCCGTCGGCGAGGATGCGGGAGATGCGCCCGTAGTCCTCATTGCGCATCACGACGGTCGGCAGCGCCTTCGTCACGTCGTACGCGCGGTTCTGCTGCGCGATGATCTGCCCGTGCTCGCGCGCCGCGTCGTTCACACGGATGCGCGCGCCGCTCGCGACGAGAAACTCGTCGATCCGCCGGTTCAGCTCGTTCGGCGGGATCGGCGGCGGCGGTTGATCGTTGCCGCGGCCGCGGCCGAACTGCCCGGCGTTCGGGTTGGTCGGGTCGTACTGCGCGCGCACTTGATCGTCGGGGCGCCGTTTCGGCGGCGGCGCGAAATTGACCGGCACGATCGTGTGCCTGCCGACGAGGACGATGCGCCCTTTGACCTTGTCGCGGGCGGCGTCGAGCGCCGCGGTCAGCTCCGCCGGCGTCGGCCGCTCGGGCAGCAGCAGCTGAAACGCCTGCGCCGTGATCGGTCCGCTCGTACCCGGCGTCCACGCGAGCGCCTCGGTTGTCAGCGCGTCCTTCACCGGCGACACGATGTGCGCGGTAAGGCGCTCGTTCACCCATCCGGGGTGCCCGAAGTCCCACGGCTCGAGGTGGCCGTTGGCGAAGCCCCAGGACGTCATCTCTTTGATCGCCCACTCGCCTGCCGCTTTCAGGCTCGGCGATCCGGTGACGCGCGGCCCGTACACGTCGGCCAGCATGTGCAGCGTGTGCATGGTCCGCGAGTGCGCGTTCTCTTCCGCGCGGATCTTCGCGTTGATGTCCGCGTCCAGGCGCGGCTGGGCGGCGAGCGGCGCGAGCAGCGCGACGCAGGCGATCAGGACGGAAAAGCGTCTCAGCATGGGCGTAATCCTACTGCTGTTAACCTCCGCGCGGCGCCGCGCGTATATACAAGGCGATGACGACGCAGATCCTCCTGTTCACGGCTCTCCTCCTGGCCGCCCCGCCGGCGGCCACCGCTGCACAGCCCGCGTCCGGCGGACGGACCGCCGAGCCGCCGCCAGCGGCGCAGGCGCCGGTCGACGAGCAAACGGCGCGAGAGACACGGGAGCGGTTGCAGCTGATTCTCCAACAATATCCGCCGTCGGTCGGCCAGGTGCTGCGCCTCGATCCGTCGCTCCTGACGAAACCGGATTACCTCGCGACATATCCGACGCTCGCCGCTTACCTGAGCCAGCATCCGGAAGTGGCGCACAACCCGACATTCTTCTTCGGCGGCGCGTTGGGAGGACCGCAGCAGTACACGAACTTGCAGGGGCGCACCGCGAACGCGATCGAAAGCGTGTTCATCGGGCTCGAGTTCATGCTGGGCTTCATGGCGG
>QHWK01000592.1 GCA_003223775.1 Acidobacteriota bacterium | reverse complement strand
AGCGATCGACGCCGATCGCAAGGCAATGAAGGCCGAGCATACCGACCTCCAATCCTCCCTCGAACGCATCGTCGCCGAGCGGACGGCGATCGTGTCAGCGCTCGACAAGCAGGTGCTCGCGATCTTCGAGCAGATCTCGAAGAAGCGGCACGGCGTGGCCGTCGCCGAAGCCAGGAACGGCATCTGCACGATCTGCCATGTGCGCCTGCGGCCGCAGGTGTTCAACACCGTCCGCCGCAACGAGGAGATCGTGCAGTGCGACACCTGCCAGCGGATCCTCTACTTCGCCGGGCCCGCGGCCGCGTCGGCCGCGGCCTCCGACGCCTCGCCGCAGGCGGCGTCGTAGCCGTGCTCCCGTTCGCGCCGCCGCCGGAGGCGCCGATCGTCGCGTACATCGACGGCGGCGCGCGCGGCAACCCGGGGCCGGCCGGCTACGGCGTGCGCATCGAGGGGGCGGACGGCACGCTCATCGAGGAGTTCGCCGAATCGATTGGCATCGCGACGAACAACATCGCCGAGTACCGCGGCCTCATCGCCGCGCTCGAGTGGGCGAAGCGCCACGGCCCGCGCGCCGTGCACGTGCGGTCGGATTCGCTGCTGCTGGTGCAGCAGATGCTCGGCAACTACAAGGTGAAGAACCCGGGCCTGCAGCCGCTGCACGCGCGGGCGCGGCTGCTCGCGCGCGAGATCGGCGCGGTCACCTTCGAGCACGTCGGGCGGTCGCTGAACGCGCACGCCGATCGGCTCGCCAACACCGCTATGGATGCGGCGTCGGCGAAAGCGTGATCTGCCGGTCGATTTCAGCGGCGAGGTTGCGCGCCTCGTGGAAGCCGGCGCCTTTCACGCGCAGCCGCTCGATCCCTTCCGCGTCGAGCAGCACGTAGGTCGGCGGCTCGCGGACGCCGAACAGCCGCGCGAGCTTGCCGTTCTCGTCCCAGTGCTGCGGCCACGTCATCGCGTTCTTGTCGGTGAAGGTCCGCCACGCGCGGCCGTCGCGATCGCCGCTGATGCCGACGACCACGAACGGGTCGTTCGCGTGAGCTTTCAGCTCTTTCTTCACCGACGGCAGCGCCTTCACGCACGGCGCGCACCAGGTCGTCCAGAAGTCGAGCAGCACGACTTTGCCGCGCAGCGTGTCGAGCGACACCGTCGCGCCGTCGGCGGCGACGAACGAGAAGTCGGGCGCGTAGTTTTCGCGGCCGCGGCGCGGGTTCGCGATGAGCGCCTGCGCCTCCTCGGCCGTCGTGCCGTGCGGCCGGATCTCGATCTCCTTCCGCAGCTCGGCGATCGCTTCATCGTCGCGGCGCTCGGCGATGAGCGCGCGGCCGAGCTCGTAGTGGAGGTCGGCGACGTTCGATTCAGGATCGGCGTCGAGCGCCGCGCGGAATTCGGTCTCGGCGCTCCTCGGATCGCCCGCCGCGGCGAACACCTGCCCGCGCACCTTGCGCGCGCGCGCCAGGAGCCGCGTGTTGCCGCCCGCGAGATCGATCGCCGACTGCGCCGCGTCGAGCGGATCGCGCGCGGATCGCGGCGGCCATGCGCCCGGCGCCGGCGCCGGCGCGCCGATACGAGCAGAGCTGCGCATGGGTCGCCGAGCACAGCGCAGCTGCGTGAATGTTTCCGGCGGCAACGCCTGCAGCCTCCAGCTGATCGGCAGCGGCACGCCATCCGTCGAACTGCCAGTGCTGCGCGCGGGTGCCGGGCAGGAACCAGCGCGCCATCTCCTCGTCTGTCGCGCCGCTCGCGGCGAAGGCGTCGCGCACGGCGGCGTCCACCTCGTACTTTTGCGCGCAGATTGACGGCCCGATCGCGACGATGACATCTGAGGGGCTGCTGGCGAACGCGTGGGCGAGCGCGCGAACGGCGACGAGCGGCACGCGCGCGGCCAGGCCGCGCCAGCCGGCGTGCGCCGCGGCCACGGCGCCGGTGCGGCGATCGGCCATCAGCAGCGGCACGCAGTCGGCGGTCTGGATCGCCAGCGCGATCGACGGATCGTCGGATGCGACGATGTCGGCGTCTCGAAGCGGCTCGCGCGGCGGCGGATCGCCGCGGCGGCGCACGAGCACCGAGGCGCCGTGGACCTGGTGGACGCGCGCGAGATGAGCGGCGTCGACCGACATCGCGCGCGCGACCTCGAGCCAGCCGGCGTCGCGGTCGTTCGCCGCGCCGCCGAGCATCCACTCCCGCGTCGTGAACAGGTGCATCGCGTGCGGCTCGAGCGCGCGGCACACGAGCGCCGCGCGGCCGTCGTGCCGTCGCCACTCGAAGTCGTCGCCGGGCGCCGGAAGATCCATGGCGGCCATCGTACCCGAGGGAACGCGTGCGGTCGAAGGCGCACTACAATGGCCGGCCTGGGGCACTCGTGCCGAACATCATAGGCATCGGGCTCGACACGACCGACATCGATCGCATCTCCGACACGATCGATCGCTACGGCGACCGCTTTCTCCACCGCATCTTCACCGACGGCGAGATCGCGTACTGCGCGCGGCGCCGCGTGCCGGCGATTCATTTCGCCGGCCGGTTTGCGGCGAAGGAGGCGGCGATGAAGGCGCTCGGGACGGGCCGGTCGCGCGGCGTGCTCTGGCGCGACGTCGAGGTGGTGCGCGTGAGCGGGCCGCCGCAACTGCAGTTGCACGGCGGCGCCGCGCGGCGCTTCGCGGCGATTGGCGGCCGCTCGTCGCTGCTGACGATCACGCACTCCGACGAGCTCGCGATGGCGCAGGTGCTCCTCCTCGGCGACTAGATCCTCCCGGCGCCGTCGGCGACTAGATCCTCCCGGCGCCGTCGGCGACTAGATCCTCCCGGCGCCGTCGGCGCGTGCAACCAGCGTGGTCATTCCGAGGACGCCTTCGCGCGCGCGCGCATCGGCCTTTCGTCGCGTGCGTCGGCAAGCCGCGTGTCCGGTGTGGTTTGCCGTGACGCGGCCCGTTTCGCAGGTTCGGGCACTCCGCTTGATCATCCGGCCGGCGTGAGCGACGAGCCGCGGCGCGAGCGGCTCGGCGAGGAGTGGCCGATGACGATCAAGATCATGCCGAACGACAAAGGGAATCCGCCCGGCAAGCTTGCCGACGCCGAAGTGCATTTCGCCGAGGGGACGCTCGAGGGCTTGAAGCTGATTGGCTTCTCGATCTGGGAGCGACGCGGCGGCGGTGCGGGGCGCAACGTCACATTCCCGGCGCGGAGCTATGCGGTGAACGGCGAGCGGCGCAACTTCGCGCTCCTGCGTCCGATCGCGGACGCGACGGCGCAGGAGAAGCTGCGCGCGCTGATTCTCAACGCGTACCAGGAATACGAGGAGCGTGCGGCGATCCCAACATAGGGCGCCCTGGCGAAGCGTGGCGCGCGCTCGGATTTACTGGACGACCGGGAGGAGGCGCGCGTTTTCCTGCGCGCGCTTCGGCGGGAGCGTCCACTCGGCGCGGAGGCTCTTGGCGAACTCCGCCTCGAAGAACGTCCGCTTCATGCCGCCGTCGATGATGTCCCACGGCAGCATCGCGTCGGCGGTGCGGTCCCGGAAGATGAAGAAGTCGGCGTCGACGCCCGTTTCCGCGACCGCGGCGCGCCAGTTCTGGCCGTTCCGCTCGGCCGCGGCAATCGCTGGCGCGACGCGGCGGTCGCCGAGCGAGAGCAGCGCCTGATAGTAGGAGTGCCGCTCCGACTTGATGTTGAAGTACACGTTGTCGATGCCGGCCATGAGCGAGCGCAGCCGCTTGGTTTTGCGGTCGGTCGCCGCCAGGTCCTCCATCGGCAGCCACTGATAGGCCGTGCCCGGCTTCGGGATGAGCGGGTTGACGCTGCCGGTGATCGAGCCGACCCGTCCGCGCGGCTTGGCGTGCTTCAGCATCCGGTCGCGCAGCTGCAGCGTCAGATCGCGGATCGCGACGAGATCCTCGTCGGTCTCGGTGGGGAGGCCAATCATATAGTACAGCTTCAGGCTCTCGATCCCGTTGGCGAAGATCAGCTCGGCGCTCTCGAGAATTTCGTCGTTCGTGACGGTCTTGTTGATCACGCGCCGCAGGCGATCGGATCCGGTTTCCGGCGCGATCGTGATCGAGCGCTCGCCGCTCTCGCGCAGCATGCGGACAATTGGCGGCGTCAGGTCGTCGAGCCGCAGCGACGCCGGGCTGATGGCGTAGCCGAGCTCGAGAAGCCGCGCGAGGATCCGCTCGATGTCCGGATGATCGCAGAGCGCGATCGACACGAGGCCGACGCGCTTCGAGTACCGGCTGGCCTCTTCAGCGAGCTGCAGGATGCGATCGGTGGGAAAGGCGCGG
>QHWK01000591.1 GCA_003223775.1 Acidobacteriota bacterium | reverse complement strand
AATCCGCAATCCGCAATCCGCGTTCCGCAATTCGCGGCGTCGCAATCGCCGCCACGTAACACGCCGCGACGAGGATCAGCAAGAACCGATAGCCGGCGAGGAGCGACAGGTATTCGCCCACGCCGCCGACCATCGCGCCGAGCAGATTCGCGCCGAAGTCGTTGGCCGTCGACGAGGACTCCTTGAAGCTGGAGCTGAAGAGCAGGCCGGCGCAGAAGACCGGGCTGAACACGAGCGCGCCGTAGAAGAGCGACTCGAGCGCGCGGCTCTCGAAGGTCACGCGTCCCACCGGCACGGCGTAGTTCACGGCGACGAGCGCGAGCAGCGCGGCGGCGACGATCCATCGGCGGCGGATCTCGACGCGGCTCGCCACGATCGCGCTCGCGAGCGCCATCGCGAGCACCGACGCGATGGCGAGGGACGCCGACGACCACGTCGATCCCCAGAGCAGCGCGAACTGCACGATCGATTTCGTCTCGAGCAGCATGAAGCCGGCGCCCAGAAAGAAGAAATGCCACGACCAGCGGCCGGCGGCCGGGTCGCGCGCCGCCCACACGGCGGCCGCCGAGAGGGCGAGGACCACCGCGAGCGCGGCGGCGTAGTGGCGCGGCAGCGCCGGCGCGCGCATGTAGAGGAACGGCCAGTCGTCGGTCGCGACCGGCACGCTCGCGTCGCGCACGAGGCGCGTCGCCGGGCTCGGCGCGTGCGGCTGCCCGTAGGCGAGGACGTCGCGCGGCGGCGCGGGCGGCACGGCGAGCGCCGCGGCGCGCGGGCCGGCGAGCATCACCGCGAGGTACGCGCGCTCCTGGTGCACGTGCGCGAGCGGGTCGCGGCCGAAGGCGTCGGCGGCGGTGTTCGCGAGCCGATCGACGAGCCACCGCTCGCGGAAGTAGTTGTAGAGCGCCATCACGCCGTTCGGCGTCAGGTGATCGCGCACCGCGTCGAACGACTCGCGCGTGAACATGTAGCTCTCGAGCCGGACGCCGGAAAAGCTCGACTGCACCGTCAGCGAGTCGATCAGCGCGAACACGATCAGGTCGTACCGCCGCGTCGTCGTTCGCAGGAAATGCCGCGCGTCGTCGTTGACGATCGTCACGCGCGGATCGCTGTACGGCCGATCGGGATGCCGCTCCGCGCCGAGCCGCAGGATCACGGGATCGATGTCGACGGCGTCGACGTGCTTCGCGCCGTGCTTCAGCGCGGCGGCGACGTCGGTGCCGCTGCCGGCGCCGAGGATCAGCACGTTGTCGAACGTGTCGCCGAACACCGCGTACGGCCACTGGTAGAAGTACTCCTTGCGATCGACCGGCGCCATCGACTGGTGGAAGATGTGGTTCACCTCGACGACGGTGTCGTCGCGATCCTGGAAGACGGTGATGCGGTAGTAGGGCGACCACAGGCTGTCGCCCTGCATCCGGTAGACGACGAGGAGCGCCGCGGCGAGGAGCGCGACGTTCACGATCGCGATCGGGCGCCGCGCCTCGATCACGAACGGCAGCGCGGCCGCGGCGGCGACGCCGAACCAGACCGCCGGCGGCAGCTGCATCCACGAGACGATCGCGAAGCCGGCGACGCCCGCGAGGCTGCCGACGAGGTTGATCACGTACGCGCGCAGCGGCGGATGCCGTGCGAGCTCGACGCCCATCCGGTGCGCGACCACCGCGAAGAGCGCCGCGACCGCCGTGAAGAGCAGCGGCAGCAGCAGCGTGCTCTCGACGGGGACCACCGGTTCGGCCGTGCCGCTCGAGAAGTAGATCGTCGACGTGCTCGGCAGCGCCACCTCGAGGCGCAGTCGATCGACCGCCACGATCGCAGCGAGCTGGACGAGCGGAAACCAGAGGATCAGCGGCCGGCGCCGCGAGGCGAGCAGGCAGCCGATGCCGATGCCGAGAAAGCTCGCGAGCAGGATGAAGTTCGAGAAGTACGCGAGCAGGCGGATGTAGGCCGGCATCCACCGGATGATGGCGGTCTCGAGAAAGAGCACGAGGAACGACGCGACGAAGAGGGGCATGGCGAACGATTATTGCTAGAATCGCGCGCATGCCGAAGCTCAAAACATGCGCAGCGGCCGCCGCCGCGCTCGCCGTGTGCGCGATGCTGCAGGCCCCCGCCGCCGCGCCCGCCTCGCTGCGCGCGGCAACGGCGTCCGCGCTCGACGCGTTCCTCCACAAGGCCGTGGACGAGGGCCGCGTGCCCGCCGCCGTCGCCGTCGTCGCGAGTGCCGATCGCGTGCTGTATCTGCATGCGGCGGGCACGCGCGATGTCGCCGCCGGCGCGGCGCTCGAGCCCGACGCGATCTTCCGGATCGCGTCGATGACCAAGCCGATCACGTCCGCCGTCGTGATGATGCTGCGCGACGAAGGCCGGCTCGACGTCGAGGATCCGGTGACCAAGTACCTGCCGGAGTTTTCCGGCGTCCGCGTGATGACGTCGTTCGACGAGGCCGATCGAACGTTCGAGTCGCGTCCGCCCGCGCGCCCGATCACGATCCGCCACCTGCTCACGCACACCTCCGGCATCGCCTATTCGTTCGTCGACGCGCGCCTCGCGCGGCTCGACGACGGCCGGAAGACCGAAGTCGACATGCCGCTGCTGCACGATCCGGGCGCGCACTTCACCTATGGGCCGAACACCGCCGTGCTCGGGCGCATCGTCGAGAAGATCAGCGACGGGCGGCTCGAGGAAGTGCTGAAGGCTCGCGTGTTCGATCCGCTCGGCATGGAGGACACCTTCTACGCCGTTCCCGAGGGCAAACGCGGCCGCGTCGTCACGCTCCACACGCGCGTGGAGAAC
>QHWK01000590.1 GCA_003223775.1 Acidobacteriota bacterium | reverse complement strand
GCGCAAGCGATACGACAAGAAGTAGGAGGCTCGAATGATGAAACGCACGTCCCTGATCGTCGGCGCGGCCACCGCGATTTTCGCCGCCGGCTTCTCGCTCGGCAGCGTGATGCAGAACGCCGCCGTCGCGCACGCGCAGGCCGGCAAGGTCTACGAGCTCCGCACCTACACGGCGCCCGAGGGGAAGCTCGGCGATCTCCACGCGCGCTTCCGCAACCACACGACGCGCATCTTCGACAAGCACGGCATGAAGAGCGTCGCGTATTTCTCGCCCCAGGACGCGCCGCTCTCGCAGAACACGCTCATCTACATTCTCGAGCACCCGAGCCGCGACGAGGCGAAGAAGCACTGGGCCGAGTTCTCCGCCGATCCGGAGTGGCAGAAGGTCTCCGCCGAATCGCAGAAGGACGGCCGGATCGTCACGAAGGTGGAGTCGGTGTTCATGACGCCGACCGACTACTCGCCGATGAAGTGAGGAGGCCCTCATGGCGCGCATTGCAGTGCTCTTGTGGCTGGCGCTCGCCGGCGTTGTCGCGGCACAGCAGGCCGGCAACGCCCCGCGATTCACCGGCAAATCGGATGTGATGGACGGCAAGGATCTCACGGCGGCGCGTCGCCACTTCGACGCCGGCGCGCGGACCTACTGGCACAGTCACGACAACGGACAGCTGCTGCTCGTCGAGCAGGGCAGGATGCGCGCGCAGAAGAAAGGACAGGCGGCTCGTGATTACGGCGTCGGCGACACCGACTACACGCCGCCAGACGTCGTGCACTGGCACGGCGCGGCGCCCGATCAGCCGCTCGTGCAGATCAACGTGGGGTTCGGCGGCCAGACGAAGTGGTTCGACGAGGTGACCGCCGCCGAGTACGCCCCGAAGCGGTGATTCGCGTCGTGCGGCTCGGCGCGCCGCGGGCGAAGAACGAGGGGCCGCGGCTCGGCACCGTTCGGCGGCCGCCGCGCGGCGTCAGCAAGCGCGACTACGCGCGGCTGGATTACTACGACGTCTGGCTGCCGGATCTCGCGCCGACCGCGGCGCTGGTCTCGTGGGCGCAGTCGGAGCCGTGGAGCGATCGCCGCTGGGCGCAGTTCGCGCGCCGCTACCGCGCCGAGATGCGCGCGCCCGCGGCCGCGAGGCTGCTCGCGCTGCTCGCTGCGCTCTCTCACACCGCCAATTTCAGCGTCGGGTGCTATTGCGAAGACCAGTCGCGCTGCCATCGATCGCTGCTCCGCGAGCTGCTCAGCGCCGCGGGTGGGGAGATTAAGAATTAAGAGAATCAAGCGTTTCAACATCTGTAGGGCGAGGCTTTCAGCCTCGCCTGTGGCAACCCTGAAAGGGTCGCCCTACGTCGGTTTGCTCAATTCTTGATTATTCGGCTCACCCCTCGTGCAGCGCACGCGCAGGATCCAATCTGCACGCGCGCCACGCGGGCGCGATCGACGCAATCGCGGTAATCGCCGCGAGCAGCAGCGCGACGACGGCAAGGGTTGACGCGCTGGTGGTCTGATAGCCGGTCACCTGTCCGCCGCCGTCTCCCGCAGTCGCCTTCGCGAACGCGAAGATGCACACGATGCCGGCCGCGATGCCGGCCGCGAAGTGCGTGGCCGCCTGGCGCGCGACCATCGACACGATGCGGCCGCGCGTGGCGCCGAGCGCGACGCGGACGCCGATCTCGCGTGTTCGCTGCAGCATCGCGTGCGCGATCACCGCATAGAGGCCGACGCCGGCGAGCGCGATCGCGAGCGCGGTGATTGTGTTGAGCAGCAGCTCCGACACGCGGCCGTTCCATTGCGACGCGTCGATCGCGTTCCGCATCCCCATCGTCCGGTACAGCGGCAGCTCGCGATCGACGTCGTCGAGCGCGGCGCGGAGCGCTGCGCCCGTCGTCGTCGAGCCGGGCGCGCTGCGCACGAGCAGCGCCGCCGACACGGGCGGCGCCGCCGCGATCGGCAGGTAGACGATGGGATCGGGATCGGCCCACTGAGTCCGCTGCCGCACCGGCGGGACGATGCCGACGATCGTCAAGGCCGGCGCATCGGCCGCCGGCACGTTCGGCTCCGTCAGCCGCACGCGGCGTCCGATGACGTCCTCGCCGGGAAAGAACATGTCGGCGAAGCGCTGGTTGACGACGATCGATTCATATCCCGGCAGGCCGTCGCGATCGCCGAATGCGCGCCCGCGCGTCGTCGCGACGCCGATCGCGTCGAAGTACCGCGCGCTGACGACGACGCTCCAGACGGTCGGCGGCGTGCGGTTCGGCGGCTCGGGCCGGCCGTCGATCGCGAGCGTCCGCGGGGCGGCGCCGCCGAAGGGCAGTGCCGTCGTCGCGGCGACGGTGGACGCGCCCGGAATTTCCGCCAGGCGCTGCTCGAGCGTGCGGTAGAACGCCCGCCGCGCGTCCGTCGTCCGGTACCGTTCCGCCGGCAGCGTAATCCACGTCGTCAGCACGTTCGCCGAGTCGACGCCGGCGAACTTCCGTCCTTCGTCGCGCGCCGTTCGAAAGCCGACCACGATCGCCGCCAGCATCACCATCGTCAGGCCGCACTCCGCGGCGAGGCAGATCGTCGTCCAGCGCCGGCGGCGAACGACGCCGAGGCCGCCGCGGCCGCCGGACTTGATCGCGTCGTTGACGTCGGTGGACGCGACGTGGACGGCTGGCGCGAGCCCGAAGACCAGGACCGTGCCGAGGCAGAGGACCGACAGCGCCGCGAACGCGCGCAGATCGAGCTGGAAGCGCATCCAGTAGGCGAGCGTGTCCTCGGGGATGATCGCGTTAATCACGTGAA
>QHWK01000589.1 GCA_003223775.1 Acidobacteriota bacterium | reverse complement strand
TCGCCGCGCCGCAGCGCTGCGCGCTCGATCGCCGCGACGGTGGTCGGCAGCGCGTCGACGAACGCGGTGATCTGGCGGCTGGCGGCGCGCCCGCCGGCGAACGACGCGAGCGCGATCACGATCGCCGCGGCCAGCACCGCCGCGGCGCGCGGCAGGCGGCAGCGCATGAACACGTCGACGAGCGGTTCCACCGCGTACGCGAGCAGGATGCTGACCAGCACCGGCGCGGCGAAGAGGCGCATCTCGCGCAGCACGAAAAGCGTCGCGGCGGCGACGACGAGCATCGTCGCGGTCCCGCGAACCGAGATCGTGCCGCTCGGGGCGACGGTCGCGGTCGCGCCGCCTCGGATCTCATCCATGCCTCACGGAGGTTCAATTGCGATGCCAGCCAGGGGCCGGCGCCTGAAGTACCATGTCGGCGGCCGCTCGGTGTCGGGCACGTGTCGGGCGCGTGCCTGACGCCAAAAGGGCCAATGTGGCCGGAAAACTTCACGAATGGACCTCGGACTCAAAGACAAAGTCGCGATGGTGGGAGGCGCGAGCCGCGGGCTCGGCTATGCGGTGGCGCGCGCGCTCGCGGCGGAGGGCGCTAAGGTCTCGATCGCCGCGCGCGATGCGGAGGCCATCAGGAACGCGGCCGACACGCTCGCGCGCGAGACGCGCGGCGCGGTCGTGCCGGTCGCCGCCGACCTCAGCCGCGCGGACGCGATCGCGCGCTGGCACGCCGACACGGTCGCGCAGTTCGGCGGCGTCGATCTGCTGTTCGCCAACACCGGCGGACCTCCGGCGGGCACCGCGCTCGCCTTCGACGACGCGGCGTGGCAGACGGCGTTCGAGCTCCTGCTGTTGAGCGTGGTTCGCACAGTGCGGTTCGTCGTGCCCTCGATGCGCGCGCGCGGCGGCGGCGCGATTCTCGTCGGCACGTCGTCGACGGTGAAGGAGCCGTTCGCGAACCTCGCGTTGTCGAACGTCATGCGCGCCGGCGTCACGGCCCTCGTCAAGACGCTGGCGGGCGAGCTTGCGCCGGAGCGGATTCGCGTCAACACGCTCCTGCCCGGACGAATCGCGACGGACCGGCTGACGTATCTCGACGAGGCGAACGCGAAGAAGGCGGGGATCTCCGTCGAGGAGCAGCGCCAGCACGCCCTCGCGACGATCCCGATGGGCCGCTACGGCAAGCCCGACGAGTTCGGCCGCGCCGCCGCGTTCGTGCTGTCCGACGCCGCCGGCTACATCACCGGCGCCGCGCTGCAGGTCGACGGCGGCCTGATCAAGGGATTGCTGTAGTTCGTGTCGATCGCGCGAAACCTCCTCCTGGCGATGTCGACCAACGCGTGGCTGCGCGAGCGCGCGACGAAGACGGCGTTCGTGCGGCGATCGGTGTCGGCGTTCATGCCGGGCGAGCGGGTCGAGGACGCGATGCAGGCGGCGGCGGCGCAGCAGCAGCAGCAGGGGATCGCGACGATCCTCACGCGGCTCGGCGAGAACGTGACGCGGGCGGACGAAGCGGAAGCAGTGACGCGGCACTACCTCGAGGTGCTCGACGCGGTGCACGCCGCCGGGCTGCGCGCGCAGATCTCGGTGAAGCCCACGCAGCTCGGGCTGGACGTGGATCGCGAGTCGTGCTTCGCGAATCTGTCGCGGCTCGTCGAGCGGGCCGACGCGCGCGACAACTTCGTCTGGATCGACATGGAGAGCTCGCCGTACGTCGATCGGACGCTCGATCTGTTCCGCCGCGCGCGGGCGAGGTCGCCGCGCGTCGGCGTCGCGCTGCAGGCGTATCTGTTTCGCACGGCGCAGGACGTCGAGACGCTGGCGCCGCTCGGCGCGGCGATTCGGCTCGTGAAGGGCGCGTATCTGGAGCCGCCGGCGGTCGCGTATCCGAAGAAGGCGGACGTCGACGAGAACTTTTACCGCCTGGCGTGCCGGCTGCTCGCCGGGGATGCGCGGCAGGCAGGCGGCCTGCTGCACATCGCGACGCACGACGCGGCGCTGGCGGATCGACTGGCGGCGTTCATCGACGAACGCCGCGTGCCGCCGTCGGCGTACGGCTTCGCGATGTTGTACGGAATCCAGCGTCCGCTGCAGCAACGGCTGGTGCGATCGGGTCGTCCGCTCAGCGTCCTGATCGCGTACGGCGAGTACTGGTTTCCCTGGTACATGCGCCGCCTCGCGGAACGCCCCGCGAACGTGTGGTTCGTCGTCAAGAACGTGTTCGCTCGCGCGAGTTCGGGCCGATGACGCAGCTGATGGAGGAGTCGCGCGAGGCGCGCGGCCTGATGTGGATCGTCGCCGCCGCGCAGGACATGCACTACGGCCTGCGGCTGATGCGGCGCACGCCCGGCTTCGCCGCCGCGGCGACGCTCACCCTGGCGCTCGGCATCGGCGCGACGACCGCCATCTTCAGCGTCGTCTACGGCGTCCTGTTGCGGCCGCTTCCGTACGGCGAGCCCGATCGCCTCGTGAACATCTGGACACGCGCGCCGAGCCGCGGCCTGCCGCGCGGCTACGTCGCGATGGCGAACGTGTACGACTACAAGGCGCGCAATCACGTCTTCGAGGACGTCGGCGCGGTCCGCGCGGTCGCGAACTTCAACCTGACGGGCCCGGGCGGCGACCCCGAGCGGCTGCTGGGCGGGCGCATGGCGGCCAACGTCCTGCCGCTCCTGCGCGTCTCGCGGGCGCGAAGATGAACGACGACGACATCTGGAAGCTGGTCGCGTACATCAAGTCGTTCCGCACGCGCGACGAGGTGCAGCCTCCGGAGTTCGCGTTCCCGTCTCGGGACTATCAGATCTGGACGCCGCTCACGTTCGATCCGCAGGAGCTCGTCACGCGCCAGAACTACTCGTACCTCGCGATTGCGCGCCTCGCGCCGGGCGTCACGATCGACCAGGCGCGCGCCGAGATGGACGTGATCGCCGCGCAAATTGTGCGCGAGCATCCCGTCGTCGCAACCGGCATCGGTGTCGAGGTCGTGCCGATGCTGTCGGACACGGTCGCCGCCGTGCGCGCGCCGCTCTACGTCCTGCTGGCCGCCGTCGTCGCGATGCTGCTGATCGGCTGCGCGAACCTCGCGAACCTGCTCCTGGCGCGCGCAGTCGCGCGGCAGCGCGAGCTTGCCGTCCGCGCGGCGCTCGGCGCCGGACGCGCGCGCCTGGTGGCGCAGTCGATCGCGGAGCTCGTGCCGCTGATGGTCATCGGCGGCGCCATCGGCGTCGTCTCCGCGGCGTGGGCGATCGACGCCGTCGCGCCGCTGCTGCCCGCCGATTTGCCGCGCGCCGAGAACATCGCGCTGCACGTGCCGGTGCTGGCGTTCGCCGCGGGGATGATGACGGCGATCGCGCTGCTCGTCGGCGCGTGGCCGGCGCTCGAGGCGGCGCGCAGCGGCCTCGCCGCCGCGACGGCCGATCTCTCGCGCGGCGCGACAACCGGCGTGCGGCGCGCGCGGACGCGCGATCTCCTGGTCGTCGCGCAGATCGCCGCGACCTTGTGGCTGGCGATCGGCGCGACGCTGCTGACTCGAAGCCTCGCCGAGTTGCGGCGTGTGCATCCCGGGTTCAACCCGGAGCGGGTCTACAGCCTGCATCTCGCGATTCCTCGGACGAAGTACCGAAACGATCGTGAGGTCGCCGCGTTCATGCGCCGCATCCTCGATCGCGTCGAGGCGCTGCCGGGCGTCGTCGCTGCCGGCATGGTGAACCGGCTGCCGCTCGCGGGCGGCGCGCAGACGGCGCCGATCGAGTTCGAGGGCGTGGATCCAACGATTGTCGCGCCCGGCGTGGGCCTGCAAGCGGACATGCGGCCGGTCACGCCCGGTTATTTCCGGGCGCTGCAGATTCCGACGGTCGAGGGACGCGCGTTCACCGAGAACGACACGGACGAGGCACAGGCGGTGGCGATCATCGACGATCGCGCGGCAACGGCGGTCTTCCGCGGCGCCGATCCGATCGGGCGGCGCCTGCGGTTCGCGATTCCGAATCAGCCGTGGCGCACGATCGTCGGCGTCGTCGGCCACGTGCGCCACGACCGCCTCGACGACGACGGGCGGCCGCAGGTGTACTGGAGCTACAAACAGAACACGCAGGATCGCGAAGCGCTCGTCGTGCGCACGGCCGGAGATCCGTCGGCGCTCGCGCAGTCGATCGGCGCGGCGATCCGATCGGTCGATCCCGAGCAGCCGATCTACGACGCGCGCACGCTCGACGACGTCGTCGAACGCTCGCTGGCGCAGCGCTGGCTGCAGACGGCGCTCCTCGGCGCGTTCGCGGCGATGGCGATTCTCCTCGCGAGCATCGGTGTCTACGGCGTCATCGCGTACGGCGTCGGACAGCGCACGCGCGAGTTCGGGATCCGCCTCGCGCTCGGCGCGCGCCGCGGCGAGATCGTCGGCGTCGTGATGCGCCGCGGCGCGGCGCTCTTTGGCGTCGGCGCCGCGATCGGCCTCGCCGCCGCCGCCGCGAGCGCGCGCGTGCTCTCGACGCTGCTCTTCAACGTCGGCGCGTTCGATCTCGTCAGCTTCGCGGCGGCGACGCTCGTGCTGTCGCGCGGAGTAGACGCTGGGACTAGGGGCTCGGGGCTAGCCGTAAAACGAGGCCCCAGCCTCTGACCCCGACGCGCGCACGCCGAGCGTCCTACAATTACCTCTATGGTTCGACGTCTCATCCCTCTCGCAATCATCACAATGTGTCTCGCGGGCGCGCTCGTGAGCGCGCAGCGGCGCGGCGGCGGCGCATCACCCGACGCGTTGTCGTTCCGCTTCCTCGGCCCCGTCGTCGGCAACCGCGTCGCGTCGATCGCGGGCGTGCCCGGCGATCCGTCGATCTACTACGCGGGCGCCGCGTCGGGCGGCGTCTGGAAAACGACCGACGGCGGCGGCCACTGGACGCCCGTGTCGGACAGCATGCCGGTCGCGGCGATCGGCGCGCTCGCCGTCGCGCCGTCCGATCCCAGCATCGTGTGGGCCGGCACCGGCGAAGCCTGGGCGATTCGCGACAGCGACGTGATCGGCGACGGCATCTACAAGTCCGTCGACGCAGGCAAGACGTGGGCGCACGCCGGCCTCGACGAGACCGGCCGCATCGGCCGCATCATCGTCCATCCGACCAACCCCGACATCGTGTTCGCGTGCGCGATCGGCCGCATCACCGGACGCCAGCCGGAGCGCGGCGTCTTCCGCACGACCGACGGCGGCGAGCACTGGGAGCGCGTCCTGTTCGTCGACGAGAACACCGGCTGTTCCGGCCTCGCGATCGACGCCAAGAACCCGCGCACGCTCTTCGCCGGCACGTGGCAGGTGGAGATGCACCCGTGGGCGATGCTCAGCGGCGGCGCCGGCAGCGGCCTGTACGTCTCGCACGACGGCGGCGCGAAGTGGACGAAGATCGACGCACCCGGCCTGCCGCGATCGCCGCTCGGCAAGATCGACGTCGCCGTCGCGCCGACCGACTCGAACCGCGTCTACGCGTTGATTCAGACGAAGGATCAGGGTTCGCTCTGGCGCTCCGACGACGGCGGCGCGAGCTGGCGCGTGGTGAACTGGTCGCGCGAGCTGATCGGCCGCGCCGGCTACTACGTTCATCTCGCCGTCTCGCCGGCAAACGAAGACGAGATCCTCGTCTCCAACAGCTCGTTCTTCCAGTCGGTCGACGGCGGCCAGACGTTTCGCAGCGTCACCTGGGGCGGCGATAACCACGACATCTGGTGGGATTCGAAAGACGCCGATCGCTTCGCGATCACGCACGACGCCGGCATCACGCTGACGACGCAGCACGGCCGGAGCACCGAGCGCGTGCAGCTGCCGATCGGGCAGATGTATCACGTCGCCGTCGACAACCAGGCGCCGTACTACGTCTACAGCAACATGCAGGACGACGGCACGATGCGCGGCGCGGCGTGGGCGGCGGAGAACGCGGGCGCCGGCTACAACGGATCCGGCAACACGTGGGACCACGGGCTCGGCGGCTGCGAGTCGGGCTTCACGGTTCCCGATCCGTCGGATCCGAACGTCGTCTGGTCGACGTGCTACGGCAACAAGGTGACGCGCTACGACCACCGCACGAAGATCGCGCGCTCGGTGGCGCCGTGGATGATCACGCTCGACTCGCCGCCGCAGGACTCGAAGTACCGCTGCCACTGGACGGCGCCGCTCGCCATCGATCCGTTCGACTCGAAGAACGTCTATTACGGGTGCAACGTGATCTTCAGGGCGACCAACGGCGGCCAGAGCTGGCAGGTGATCAGCCCGGATCTGTCGACGCAGGATCCGTCGCGCATCGCCTCGTCGGGTGGACTGGTCGGGGACAACCTCGGGCAATTCGCGCCGGAGGTGATTTTCGCGATCGCACCGTCGGAGATCGAGCGCGGGCTGATCTGGGCGGGCACCAACGACGGCAAGCTCTGGTACACGAAGGACGGCGGCGCGAAGTGGAACGACGTCTCCAAGAACATCGCGATGCCGGCGTGGGGCGTCGTGTCGAAGATC
>QHWK01000588.1 GCA_003223775.1 Acidobacteriota bacterium | reverse complement strand
CGATGTCGTTGGTCATCCCGTTGCGCCCGGCCGGCACCAGGCGGCGCTGCCCGTTGATGTTCTGGTAGCGCTGCGCCGACACCATCGTGTCGGGCAGCGGCTCGCCGAATTCGTCGAGCACGCGTCCGGTGATGATGCCGCCGCGCGGCAGCGCGAAGTCCACTTTCTCGATCGTCTGGTTCGCGAGGATCTCGAGCGGCTTGCCCGGCTCGAACGGACGCGTCTGCCCGTACTGCAGCACGACGTAGCTGCCCTTGCTCGCCGTCATGTTGTAGCGGCCGGGCTTCACTTCCTTGAATTCGTATTTCCCGTCGCCATCCGCCGTCGCCAGGCGGTTCTCGCGAAGCTCAGGCGAGAAGATGCGCACCTGCGCCTTGCGCAGCGGCTGTCCCGAATCGGCGGCGACGACGTGGCCGCGAATCGTCGCGGTGCCGGTTGCCTGAGCCTGCGCGTTGTCGCGCGGCGCCGGTTGGAATGGCGATGGCTGAGGCGGCGGCTGGGAGAACGAGAGGGATGCGGCGAGAAGGATGCCCACCAGATACGCGCACGTTCGCGCCATACGCACCTCGGGATGATTAGACGCCGAACAGGGCGCCGCCGGACGGGATGACGGCGCAGGCCGGGCGGGCCGGGCGGGTCACAGAGGAACGCAGAGGAACTCCTCCACGAATCTGCCAGTTGTTCCCGAAGCGCCAGCGTGCAGTCGCGCAGACGAACTGATGCTTACCTACCTGATTACCGCGCTCCTACCTGCCAGGCCTGCCAGGCCTGCCAGACCCGCCCGGCCTGCCCGGCCTATCGCGCGTCCAGCTTCCGCCCCGCGTCGAGATGGTCGAAGTTCAGCAGCGCGTTGAACACGAGGAAGTAGCTGCCTTCGGTCTCGCCGCGCCAGATCGGGTTGTTCGAGAAGGCGACGACGTGTCCCTTCTCGAGCGGCACGTCGAGGACGGCGGCGTGCTGCGCGATCTCGCTACCGTTCTCCACGAGGCCCGACACGAGGAGATCACGCGTGTCGGCGTAGCGCAGCACGACGCGCGGCCGCGCCGCCGGCGGAATCACGTTGATGCCGTTTCGCAGCTGCTCTTCGGTGACCGGCACCGCCCGCCACACGTCCGTCCGCGGCTCGCTCGGGGCGTCGACGCCGGCTCGCCCTTGCGGCACGTCGGGATCGTCCTGCGTTCCGCGCCCCGTCGGCCGATTGCGATCGTCTTCGAGCGCACGACGCTGCCGACGATGCGAAGGCGCTGGCGCGGCGCGATCGACACGCCGGGCGTGAAGCCGCTCGAGACGGCGACGTCGGCCGTGTCCATCGACGTCAGCAGCAGCCCGCCCTTGCGCACGAAGTCCTGCAGGTGCGCGACGCCGATCCAGCCGAGGCCCGGCCGCATGTCGTCGGTCGAATCCTCCGATCCGAGATTCGGCGTCTCGGCTGTTTTCTTCCACGGCAGCGGATTGCCCCACATCGGCATGCCGTTGACGATGGCTTCCGGCCCGCGGCCGACCGGCGGAAAGACGATCGCGTCGAACTTCGCGTTGAGGTCGGCGTCTTTTGCGATCTGCTGCGTGCTGACGTAGGTGAACGGCACCTGCGCGGTGTCGAACGCCTGCCGCCACCAGCCTTCGGTCTGCGTCGTGAGCCACGTGTGGAGAATGGCGACGCGCGGCGTGCGCAGCGGATGCGTCTGGACCTTTGGCGCGGCGCCGAGCGCGACGGCCTGCAGGCCGAGATCGGACGCCGCCTTATCCATGTCGGCCGCGCTGACGTTCTTCACGAGGAACGTGCCGCGGTTGAACTTTCGGCCGTCGGCCTCGAACGGATCTTCGGCGGCGTCGAACGACGCGTCCTTGAGCCGGTAGCGCAGCGTGACGAGCGCGATGTCGGCGTTGTGGTTCACGGCGAAGACCTGTCCCGAGCCCGCCACGCCGCCTTTCGCCCGCACCTCGCCGGCGACCTTTTCAATCGGCGCGTCGAGCACCTTCACGTCGCTGACGCGAACCGCCTGCACGTTGAACAGCTCGGGAAACGTCCAGCCCGTGTCGTCGTACGGCGTGCGCTGCGGATCGTTGGGGCTCCAGTACTGGTAGTCGAGCAGCGAGTCGGCGATGCGGCTGTACGGCTGATCCATCCGCACGATGTACGACCCGGCGGGAAACGTCCTCGTCGTCGGCGCCGCTTTCTCCTGACGGTCGCGGCCTTCCTGGCGCTCCTGTCCGTCGGCCTGCGCGTTCGGTCCGCCGGAGCCGTCGTCCGGATTGCCCGCGTCGGTCGTCTGCGGCCGCGGCGGCGCCTTCTTGCCCGGCACCGTCACGGTGAACGCGGACGTCGCACGCGCGATCTCGACGCCCTGCTTCTGCAGCACGCGCAGCAGCTCGGCCTGCGCGCCGGGGCGCGGATCGTCGGCGGCCAGCACGTACGCCGCCGGGCCTTCGGTTTTCGCCTTGAGGATCGATCGCTTGCTCTTCGTGTAGAAGTTGCGGAGGAACAGCTGTTTGTTCGCGGCGAAGTAGTGGAGCGACGTCAGCAGCCCGGTCTGCTCGTAGTTGTTGTTGTTCCGCTGCGACCACGTCGTCTTCGGCAGCGGCGGGTTCTGCTTGTACCACGTGCGCGCGTACTCGTCGGGCCGCAGCTCGCGCGCTACCGTGTCGGCGCCGCCGTTGCCGAACGTCTCGTAGAGGCGGCTGATGCCGTTGTGGAGCGCGGCGATGAACATCAGGTAGCCGGGCGACCACGTGTCGAAGTTGCCGTGCGTGAAGACGCCCGGCATGCCGAACTTCGTCATCTCCGAGACGTTGTTCCAGCCGATCATCTCCCACTCGTCGGCGAGGATCGGATCGATCCACGCGTTGTACGGGCCGTCGCCGACGGTGTTGTCGTAGAGATACGGCACCGACTCGTGCAGGTCGTGCAGCACCTGCGGATGCCACTGCATGTAGGCGTTGAGGACGTTCTGCGTGAGCTTGAGCGTGGCGCCCATCGCGTCGCGGTTGTTGTCGTGCGCGACGTACTTGCCCCAGTAGACGAGCCCCGGCCACGTCTTGCCGGGGTTCGCGAGATGCCATTTGTAGACGTCCACCATCTTGTCGCGGCCGTCGACCTCGATGACCGGCGTGATGAGCGTGATCAGGTTGTCGCGGATCGACTTGATGTACGCATGGTCGTCGACGACCAGGCGGTAGGCGAGCTCCATGAGCGCCGTCGGCGCGCCGGTTTCCGGCGAGTGAATCGTGCCGGTGACGTAGTAGATCGGCGTCGTCTGGTTGACGAGCGTCTCCGCCTGCGCGTCGTCCAGGTTGATCGATCGCGGATCGGCGAGCTTCGCGAGGCGCGCGGCGTTCTCCTGCAGCTTCGCCATGATCGCCTCGGACGCGATCGCAACGGCGATCATCTCGCGGCCTTCTTCGGTCTTGCCGATGGAGTAGACCTTCACGCGCGGGCTCGCCTTCTCGAGGCGGCGCATGTAGTCGTACACCTCTTCGGCGTAAGGGAGCTTGCCGGGCGCCCCCGCGATGTCGCCGAGCACCGCCTTCGGCGTCGGCACCGTCTTCGACGCGGGCAGGTAGTCGGTGAGCGGCGAGTTGAAGAACGGCTCGGTCGTGTATTCCTTGATCTTCGCCGTGTAATCGGAGTCGATCGGCACCTTCGGATCGCGGACGAACGGCTGCGTCTGCTGCGCCGCGATCGGTGCCTGCAGGAGCGCCGCCGTCGCGAGAAGCGCCAGCGCCAGGGATGTCTTCATGAAACCCTCTTGTGCCACCTGTAGCGCAGCCCTTCAGG
>QHWK01000587.1 GCA_003223775.1 Acidobacteriota bacterium | reverse complement strand
GTTCTATCTGCTGTGGATCGCGTACGCGCTGGGCACGACGGCGGGGACGATGGTGATCAGCCAGCTCGTGCCGTTCGCGCGCGCGTCCGGCCTGACGACCTCCGCCGCCGCACTTGCGATCACGGTTGGCGCCATCGGCAGCGCCTCGGGCCGTTTCTTCTCAGGCTGGATGTCCGATCATTTCGGACGGTTGTTCACGCTGCGCGGCGTCATCGCGATCTCGATGCTGGCGACGCCGGCGCTCTACATGTGGCGCGAGCAGCTCGCGTTGTTCTACGTGCTGCTGTTCGTCGTTTACTACTGCTACGGCACGCAGCTGTCGGTCTACGCGTCGACGAGCGCCGATTTCTACGGCACGAAGAACGTCGGCTTCAACTACGGCCTGCTGCTGCTCGCGTGGGGCGCCGCCGCGATTCTCGGTCCGTTCCTCGGCGGCCGCGTGTTCGTCGCGACGGGCGAGTATCGCTGGGCGTTCTTCATCGGCGCGGCGATGTCGGCGGCGGCGCTCGCCGTGCTGTCCGCCGCGAGGAATCCGCACGCGCAGGCCGCGCCGCTCGCGGTTCGCGCCGCGTCGGCGTGAGCGGAACTGGTGTGACATGGAGGAGATGATGCGACGCGTACTGACGATGATGCTGCTTGCGGGCGCGCTCGCCGCCGGCGCGCGCGGCGTGCAGGCGCAGGGCGACGGCGGCTACAAGCTCGTGCCGAACTGGCCGAAGCTTCCGGCGGGGATGTACTTCGGCCTCAAGGACGCGCCGCCGCCGCCGGCCGAGCGCGAGGCACAGGCGGCGGCCCGCCGCGCCCGCGGAGGCGCGGCGCAGCCGGCGCCGAACGCGCAGGGGCCGACGAACCAGCCCGGGATTTCCGGGCTCGCCATCGATCAGCAGGATCGCATCTACGTCTTCAACCGCGGCGCGAAGCCGGTGATGGTATTCGATCGCGACGGCAACCTGCTGCTCGCCGGCGCGGATCAGGAGATCAACGGCAAGACGATCAACCCGTCGTGGCAGCATTCAGGGGGCGTCGACTGGGACGGCAACGTCTACGTGATCGAGCGCGACGCCCACCGCATCGTCAAGCTCTCGCCGAAGCTGGACAAGTTCCTGATGCAGCTCGGGACGACGAACGAGAAGGGGAACGATGCGACGCATTTCAACCTGCCGTCCGGCATCGCGATCCTGCGCAGCGGCAACATCGTCGTCACCGACGGCTACGGCAACAACCGCGTCGTGTTGTTCGACAAGCACGGCAAGTTCATCAAGCAGGTGGGCAAGGGCGCGGGCGGCCCGCAGGACAAAGGCACGGGACCCGGCGAATGGAACCTGCCGCACAAGCTCGCCGTCGACGCGGACGAGAACCTCTACATCATCGATCGCGAGGGCCATCGGCTCGAGGTGTTCGACAAGAACCTGAATTACATCCGCGAGATTCGCAACGACTGGAACCCGTGGGACGTCAACATCTCGCGCAAGGGGACCGACGGCATCGGGTGGATCGCGGATCACAAGGACGAGCGCGTGCTGAAGTTCTCGCTGAAGGACGGCAAGATTCTCGCGATGTGGGGCAGGCAGGGATGGGGCCCCGGCGAGTTCGACTGGGTCCACGGCATCGTCGTCGACTCGAAGGGCGCGGTGTACGCCGCCGACACGTACGGGCAGCGCATCCAGAAGTTCGTGCCGCCCGCGACGAGCTCAACGGCGGCGCAGCGCTGATCGCACGCGCAAGGCGATCGGGATCAAGAGAAGCCCACCGATGGCGGCGCCTGCCGTCGTTGCCGTGACGCGCGGTGCCTGGAACTGTCCGGACAGATCGATCGGCCGGCTCCAGGCGTCGCCCGCGATTTCTTCCACCACAATCCGTCCGTCGGCGCGGCGAATCGTCAGCGGATACGGATCGATCGGCAAACCGTAGTACCAGCGCAGCGTCCGCGCGCGCGGATCGACGCGGCCGCGCAGGCGATGCACCACGATCGGATCGCCAGGCGTGTACTCATCGGAGGTCGGCCGCACCTCGCGGCCGTCCACGAACAGCACGACACGATCGCTGAACGGTCCGCCGAAGGGCCGAAGCCGGTGCGCGAGCCACGCGGCGTCGTTGGCGATCTCGAGGACGAACGCGCCGTCGCGCGCGAAGGTGAGGGTGACCTGCGTGCGCTCGAAGTCGTGGGCGCCGGCAGCGACCGACAAGGACGCGAAGGCGGCAAAGGCCGCGAAGCGCAGAGGACCCACCGGCGCTATGATACGCACGCCATGACCGGACCGATCCTGCTCGCAGCCGCGATTGCCGCGCAGGCGGCGACGCCGAGCAAAGTAGACATCGTCAGCGTCACCGGGTGCCTCAAGGAGGCGTCGGCGAACACATGGACCCTCACGGCGGCGACCGACCCGGTGCCGAGCAGCGCGAACGCGCCCGCGGCGAAGGACATCCCGAAGACGCCGCCCGCCGGCCGCAACGAGTTCAGGCTGATCGGGGTCTCCGAATTCAATCTGCCGGCGCACAAGGATCGCACCGTGATCGTGAAGGGGCTGTACATCAAGGCCACGCCGGTCAGCCGGCTCAACATCACGTCGGTGACCGACGTCGCGGCGTCGTGCGTCGCGCCGAAGTAGGCTAGACTTGGCGGGATTTCGGAGGGTTTCATGAAGCGCC
>QHWK01000586.1:14979-18037 GCA_003223775.1 Acidobacteriota bacterium | reverse complement strand
ACCTTTTCGCGCACGCTCAGCAGGACAACTATTCCGTGCGCGGCGCGCTCACCTACCAGGATCGTGGGCGCGAAGTACACGTTCCAGACGTGAAGGTCAGCGTCCGCGGCAACTCGAGCCGCAACGAGTCCGAGTGCACGTTTCCGAAGCTGAAGCTGGAGTGGCCGTCGGCGTCGCTGAAGATCGGCACTCATTGCGGCGAATCGACCGACGGCTCGGTGACCGCGAAGTTCGGACGGCTGCCGAACGAGCACTCGCCGCGACGGGAAGCTTTTGTATACCAGCTCCTCGACGTGCTGCAGGTGCTGTCGCTGAAGGCGCGGCCGGCGCGGATCACCTACGTCTCCTCCGGCCGGGAGCCGCTGGTCCGAAACGCGGCAACTTCGACTGGTGCCTGCGTTTCTTTCGGCGAGACACCTACCGGTGCGACGCGCGGCGGCCGCTCTGGAACGTGCTGGCGTTCGCGTGGCCGGACGGACGCGTGCGGCCGTTGATCTACGACTTCGACGTCTCCGGCATGGTCGCCGGCCATCACCGCTGGTTCGGCGACATCTTCAACGAGGCATTCCTGCCGTCAGCGTCGCCTGCGCGGCTCGAGGTCATCAGCCAGCTGCAGCGCACGCGAACGTTGTTCGGCCGCGCCGATCTCGACCGAACGCGGCGGCATTTCACGCAGAAAAAAGCCGACGCGTATCGACTGCTCGATGAGAGCGATCTCGATTCAGCCGGGCGTGGGACGATCAAGGAATATCTCGACACGTTTTTCGAAGCAATCGGATCCGACGACGCGTTCTATCGACCGGTCGTCACGGCGCCGAACGCGGTCGCGTACGCCGACGCGAGCCGCAGGTCAGCGGTGTGCCCGGCGCGTGGTCCGATACCCGCCGGCACGCCGGTCAGCGATCCGGTACAAACGAGCGGCGACATGATCCAGGTGCGCCTGCTCGACGCGTTATGGCACTGGGCGCCGCCGGTCAAGTGTCCGGACATGCGCAAGACCCCGGTGTGGATCGACAAGGCGGCGGTCAGTCGGGATTATCCGTAACGCTCGTCCGGATTCGAGGTTCTGGGGTCCAGGTTCGGGTTCTGGGTTCGGGGTTCTGGGGCGGCGAGCACGATTCCGACTGCCGTAGAGATCGCGATCGGCGTGCGACTATTTGACCATCTGCGGCCACCGCCGTGTGGTTGGTTTTTCAGCCGATAGTCGGATCCGGAGAGACCCGCACCATCATCTTCCCGAAGTTGCGACTCTCGAACAGGCCAATCAGCGCCCGCGGCGCCGCATCGAGGCCGTCGATGACGTCCTCTCGATACTTGATTCGGCGATCGCGGACGAGCGGCGCCACTTCCTGGATGAATGCCGGCATCCGGTCGCCGTGATCGCTGACGATGAACCCTTTGATCATCGCGCGGTTGACCAGCAGCGATCGCAGGCTCGGCCCGCCACGGTCCTCGGTGTCGTTGTACTCCGAAATCCTCCCGCAGAGCGGAATGCGCGCGCCGCGGTTGAGCACTCGAAGCACTGCAGCCAACACCGCACCACCGACATTTTCGAAATCGATGTCGATTCGATTCGGACACGCCGCCTGGAGAGCGGGCACGAGATCGTCGGTCTTGTAATTGACGCATGCGTCGAACCCGAGCTCCTCTACGACGTAGCGGCACTTCTCCGCCGACCCGGCGATGCCGACGGCGCGGCAGCCGCGCGCCTTTGCGAGCTGGCCAACGACCGAGCCGACCGCGCCCGATGCCGCCGACACGACGACGGTTTCGCCGGCCCTGGGCTGACCGATGTCGATCAAGCCGACGAACGCGGTCATGCCGGGCATGCCAAGCACGCCGAGTGCGGTCGACACCGGCGCCGCGCGCGGATCGAGCTTCCGGAGATCCTTTCCGTTCGACGCGGCGTACTGCTGCCAGCCGTCGTAACCGGCGACGATGTCGCCGGTGCGAAACGCCGGATTGCGCGACTCGACGACCTCACTCACCGTGTGGCCGCACATGACGTCGCCGAGATTGACCGGCGCCGCGTACGAGGCCGCGTCGCTCATGCGTCCACGCATGTATGGATCGACCGACAGATAGATCGTCCGTCGCCGCACGTCGCCGTCCGCAACCGGCAGAAGCGGAACGTCGACGGCGCCGAAATTCGCCGCAGTCGGCATTCCGACGGGACGGCTTTTCAACAGAATCCGGCGATTCTTTCCGTTCATGACGGCCCATCCTATCTCGTTCGACGTCGGACTCCGCAAAGGCCGCCAGAGAGCACCGCGGGCCCGCCTACGCTTCGCAATCGCGCAGCCGCAAAAACAAAAGGCGCTCGGGTGTGAGTCACTCGAGCGCCTTGGTCGTGGGTCCGGTGCTTAGGGATTAGGGCGTCGGGATTAGTGGACCGGTCCAGCCCACACCGCCTGACGGAGACGCCACTCGTCGTCGAGGATCGTCCAGAGCGCCTGATCGACGTATTCTCCGTTCTTACGGAACGATTTCCGCAGGACGCCTTCCTGTGTCGCGCCGAGCTTGCGAAGCGCGCCGTTGCCGCGGCCGTTGCGGACCGCCGCGCGCGCCTCGAGGCGATGCACGCCGATCGTTTCGAACGAGAACTCCAGCACCAGCTCCGCCGCTTCCTGGAACAAATCAGTGCCCCAGTAGGCGGATCCGAGCGCAAAACCCCATTCCGCCGTGCAGAAACCCGGTTCGAGCTGGCGCACCTGGAAGAGGCCGATCGCCGTGTCGTCGTCGGACAGCGTGACCGCGAAGCAGACGTAGGCACCAGCGACGCGTTGCCGCAGCGTCCAGTCGATGAAGTGCTCGAAGCCGTCGATGGTGCTCGGAGGCGGTGAGATGAACCGCGAAACCTCTTCGCTGTTCAGCATCGCGAACAGCGACATCGCGTCAGACCTGCGCAGCTCGCGCATCACGACGCACGTTCCGCAGAGAAACGGCAGCCGCTGCCGCCAATCGGTCGAAACGACCGGAGTAGTCGGTTCAATCACGATTGCGTCGAGGTCCGGCTGATAAGGCATCTTTTCCATTAGAAGCTTCCACCAGTGGTGGA
>QHWK01000586.1:9067-14950 GCA_003223775.1 Acidobacteriota bacterium | reverse complement strand
GGCGGCGGCGCTGTCGTCGTGGTCGTGGGCGGTGTGGTTGTGGACGATGTCGTCGTTGCCGGCGCCGTAGCGGGCGGCGTCGTTGTCACCGGAACGACCGTCGGCGATGTCATCAAGGCGATTGCGTCGAACACTTGTGCGTCGGACAGGTAACCGAGCAGCCAGGCCCAGTCCACTAGCTGAATGTTGCCCACCGCACCCGTGCCCCAGACGATGTTGCCGTCCGTGATCGTTCCCCAGACGATGTTGCCGTCGGCGGCCGTGCCCCAGACAATATTGCCGTCGGTCTGGTCGGTACCCCAGACGATGTTGCTGTCGTCGACAGTAGTGCCCCAGACGATGTTCTGCTCCGCAATATCAGTGCCCCAAACGATATTGCCGTCAGCGCAGGAGATGGCGTCGCATGCCGCTGACCAAAGGATGCTGGCGCCCGCTTCGGCCGTGCCCCACACGATGTTCTGAGCATCGGCGGTGCCCCAGACGATGTTGCTGCATCCCTGGTCGCTGCAGGCGGTGCCCCAGACAATGTTCTGGTTGTCGTCGGTTTTCGCGACACCCCAGTTGGTGCCGAGGCTGAATGCGTTGGCCGTCGGCCGCGGCACGCCGCCGCCCAGCATGTGGTTGCCCCAGATGATGTGTTTGTTCCACATCGCCTGGGTGTGAAGCGTGTCGCCGTTCTGGCCGGTCGCGAAGAACTTCGCCAGGCGCACCGCGCCGAGCGTGTTCAGGAAACCGGCGCCCTGCACGAGCGGGCTGTAGCCGGGACGAGTCTCCGCGGTGTACTGCAGGATCGCTTTCACCAGGTTCGGTGTCAGCGAGGGATTGGCCTGCATCATCAGCGCGACGGTGCCGGTGACGACCGGCGCCGACATGCTGGTGCCGGTCAACGTCAGGTACGGCATCGTCGCCGTCTCTTCGCTGCCACCTATCAGGAACTGCGTCTTCGTCGTGTAGTAGTTGCTCAGCGGATCGGCCAGCGAAATGGACGCGCCAACGGTGAGGGCCCATGGGGCGTTGCCTGGAGCGGTGATGCCGCCGTACTGGGGCAAGCCCGCCGCGTTCTTGCCAAGGTTGCCCGCCGCGGTGACGACCACAACTCCGCTGTCGACGACGCGCTTGGCCGCGAGCGTGAGAGGATCTGTCCAGAACGACTCGTGGACGGCCGCGGCGATCGACACGTTGACGACGCGGATCCTGTATTCGTTGTGATGCGCGACGACCCAGTCGAACGCTGCGATGACGTTGCTGATCGTGCCGAGACCGTTCGCGTCGAGAACCTTGAGCGAGACGAGGCTGGCGTCTGGAGCGATGCCCGCCTTCTGACCGCGCGAGTCGCGGCCATTGCCAGCGACGATGCCGGCCACGTGCGTGCCGTGTCCGTCGTCGTCGTACGGGGTCGTCCGGCCGTTGACGAAATCGACGAACGCCGAGACGCGCTGATCACCGAATGGATACAGATCGGTCGAGCGGTTCGTCAGATCGTCGTGCCACTCGGTGATGCCGGAATCGATGAGCGCGACGCCGACGCCGGCGCCCGTCAGACCGAGTCCCTTGTTCACCGGCCGCGCGCCGACGGTCATCGCGGTGCGGTAGTTGGCCCTGGCGATCGGACGATCGAAATCGATCCTGAGTATCGACGGATCGGCGACGAGCTTCGAGAGGATGGAATTCGGGACGGTAAGAGTTCGGCCGTTGATGATCGCGAGGTTGCCGTGTTCTTGTTTTGCGTACGTCCTGAGTTCGGTTGGAAGCTGCGCGCCGGGCTGAAGTGTGACGATAACGCTCGACGTTTCAGTCGGCTGCAGCGCGGCTCGCGCGGTGAGCTCGCGATCGAGCTTGCCACGACGAGCTTGAGAGTTTGGTTGACCGGGGGTGCCCCGCTGCGCGGATGCCTGATGCCGTCCCTCCGCCAGTGCGCCCGGCACGAAGCCGAGCAACATGGCGACGAGAAGCCAACCGGTGCGCTTCGGTCCCCACACGGCCTTACGTCTGCTGGGCACACACGTAAAGCGGATCATGGCGTGATACTGCTGAGCAAGGTAGCGGCCAGATCCACCGAGCCCCGAAGAATTTCCATAAACCGTTCCACCGACTCGACTTCTAACCGATCGCGGCGACGTACGTCAACGAACGTGCCCTGCACAAATGTGCTATCTCACGTCTGTAGATTACACGATTACCGATAAGACATTGGAGAGGAGAAGTTTATATCAGATTGCCCAGCTTGATAACAATACTGATCTATGAAAAACCGCGAAGCACCCGGAATCCGCGTGAAGAGCCGATTCGGCGATAATCGCCGCTTGATTCATTGATAGGTGCTGGAAATGAGGGTCCTCCGTTCCGTTTCGATAGCGTTCGTGCTCGTGGCTCCGCTCGCCTCGCAGTCCGCTTATCAGGAGCGCGATTTCCTGACGCGGGTCCGCCGCCTCACCGTCGAAGGGCGGCGCGCGGGCGAAGGCTACTGGTCGCCTGACGGCAGCCGGGTGGTATTTCAGAGTGAGCGCGAACCGGGCAACCCTTTTTATCAAATTTACGTGCTCGATTTAATGTCGGGCGATACGAAACGCATTTCCCCTGGAATCGGCAAGACGACGTGCGCCTTCTTCCGGCCCGGCACCGACGAGATTGAGTTCGCCTCGACCCATGCCGATCCGAAATCGAAGCAGTATCAGGAAGACGAGCTCGCGTTCCGGGCATCAGGCAAGGAGCGCCGCTACGCATGGGATTACGACCCCGAGATGGACATCTACGCATACAGCGAGAAGACTGGCGCGCTCAAACGCCTGACCGAGGCGCGAGGGTACGATGCCGAAGGCAGCTACTCGCCTGACGGTCAGTGGATCGTCTTCACCTCGATGCGCGACGCCTACAACCGTCAGCTGTCGGAGAAAGAAAAGAAACAGCTCGACACCGATCCGAGCTACTTCGCGGAAATCTACATCATGCGCGCCGACGGGTCGGGGCAACGTCGGCTGACGACTGTTGCCGGCTACGACGGAGGTCCGTTCTTCACGCCCGACGGCAAGCAGATCGTGTGGCGGCGCTTCGACGAATCGGGTCTGATCGCCAATGTCTGGATGATGAACCCGGACGGATCCGATCAGCGGCAAATCACCGATTTCGGATCGATGAGCTGGGCGCCCTACATGCACCCGTCGGGGCAATACATCATCTTCGCGTCGAACAAGCTCGGCTTCGAGAACTTCGAGCTGTTCATGGTCGACAAGGACGGGAAGAAGGAGCCGGTGCGCGTCACCTATACCGACGGCTTCGACGGCCTGCCGGTGCCGTCGCCCGACGGCAAGACGCTCGCGTGGACGTCGAGCCGCGCCGGCGGATCGGGCGGCCAGATCTTCCTCGCGCAGTGGAATCACGAGAAGGCGATGGAGGCGCTGAAGAACGCGCCGCCGAAGAAGCCGGCAGGCAAGTCATGAAGGCCAGGAAGATCGTCATCGTCTCCGCCGTCTTCGCGCTGTCCGCGATCGCTGCGCTTTCGAGCCAGACACCCACGCGCGTGTATGTCGAGTCGCAAGCGACTACATCGCGTCCGAGCTCCAGAAGATCGGCGCGAAGCCGTTGCCGGGCTCGAGCGACATGCGCGAGCCGTTCGACTTCACAGCCGGCACGCGCGATGGCGGCTCGACGTTCTCCGGGACGGCGAAAGGCGCGCGCGTCGCGTGCGAGGCCGGGTGCGTCCGCGCGCTGTCGTTTTCCGACACCGGAAACGCCGAAGGCCCCGTCGTCTTCGCCGGCTACGGCATCGTGGTCCCCGAAGGCCAGAGCTTCGCGTACGACAGCTACGCGACGCTCGACGTGAAGGACAAGATCGTGCTCGTCCTCCGCTACTTCCCGGAGGACGCCGAAGCGAAGACCAAGCAGGTGCTCGCCCGCTACGCCGATCTGCGCTACAAGGCGATGGCGGCGCGCCAGCACGGCGCGAAGGCCATGATCGTCGTCACCGGCCCGCGATCGCCAAACGCCGGCGAGCTGGCGCCGATGACGTTCGACACGGCGATCGCCGGCTCCGGCATCGTCGCGGTGACGATCAACGGCGCGACGGCCGACAAGATGTTTGCGGCCGCGGGAAAACGCCTCGAGGACGTGCAGAAATCTCTCGACGATGCGAACCCGCACGCGGCGGGGTTCGCGATGCCCGATGTGACGGCAGCCGTGCACGCGGACGTCGTCCGCGAGAAGAAGACGGGCCACAACGTCGTCGCCTACCTTCCCGCTACCGACGCGCTGACGACGACGGCGAAGCCGTGGGTCGCCATCGGCGCGCACTACGATCATCTCGGCCACGGCGAAGCGGGCAACACGCTTGCGTCGAAAGACGACGCGGGGAAAGTGCACGCGGGCGCCGACGACAACGCGTCGGGCGCGGCCGCGGTTCTCTCGATCGCGGCGACGCTCGCGAAAGAGAAGCGCCACCGCAACGTCCTCGTCGGGCTGTGGTCCGGCGAAGAGCTGGGCCTCATCGGCTCGATTGCGTTTGCGACGGCGCCCCCGGTTCCGGTCGATCAGATCGCGGCGTACTTGAACTTCGACATGGTCGGCCGCATGCAGGACAACAAACTGACGGTGCAGGCGACCGGCACGAGTCCGATGTGGGCGAAGATCGTCGAGCAGGCGAACGTCGCCGCCGGCTTCGATCTCGCGGTGCAGGAGGATCCGTATCAACCGACCGATGTCGCCACGTTCAACTCCGCGGGCATTCCGTGCCTGAGCTTCTTCACCGGAACGCACGCCGACTATCACAAGCCGTCGGACACGCCCGACAAGATCGACTACGAGGATCTCGATCGCGTCGCCGCGTTCGCGGCGGCGATCCTCCGGCGCGTCGAGAACACGCCGGAGCCGCCGCAGTTCACGAAGGTCGAGCAGCAGCTGCAGTCGGGCGGCGGACGCGCCGGCGTCCGCGTGTTCACCGGCACGATCCCCGATTATTCGAGCGAAGCGAAGGGGCTGCTGCTCGGCGGCGTCGTCGGCGGCGGCCCTGCCGAGCAGGCGGGTCTCCAGAAGGGCGACATCATCGTCGAGATCGCGGGCCAGACCATCGCGAACATCTACGACTACACCTACGCGCTCGACGTCCTGAAGATCGGCCAGCCGGCGAAGGTCGTCTACCTGCGCGGCGGCGTCCGTCGCGAAACGATGCTGACGCCTGGAGCGCGGAAGTAGGAGTCGCAGAATTCACCCCCTCTCCGGCGGCGCGAACCTTGTAAGCCATAGGCTCGGGAGGTTGTATGGCTCGTCTATTTCGACGCATCTCGACTGCTGCCGCGGGCGCAGCGGCCGCCGCTGCGCTCGTGGCGGTTGCGCAGGCGCAGACGATGGGCACGCCCGAGCGGTACAGCGCGGCCGCGGTGGACATGAATCGCGGCGGCGCGAACACGATCGAGATCGCCGTCGATCGGTGGTCCACCGACGCGCAGCGCGACAAGCTCATGTCGGTGATGATGGACAAGGGACCCGAGAAACTGCTCGACGCGCTGCAGGACATGCCGCGCATGGGCTATTTCCGCGCACCGGGCAATCTCGGCTGGGACATCCACTTCGCGCGCAAGGTCGCGCAGCCCGACGGCGGCGAGCGCGTCGTGCTGATTACCGATCGCCGCATCGGCTTCCGGGAAGCAGTGAACCAGCCGCGCTCGATCGACTACCCGTTCACGGTGATCGAGCTGCGTCTGAATCGCGACGGCGAGGGCGAGGGCAAGATGTCGCTCGCGACGAAGATCATCGCCGACAAGGAAAACAACATCGTCACGCTCGAGAACTACGACATCTCGCCGGTGATGCTGAACAACGTGAAGCGCGAGAAGACGTCCAGGTAGCTGACGCTTGCAAGGCAGGAAGGTAGAAAGCCAGGAGGGCAGGAAT
>QHWK01000586.1:7897-8980 GCA_003223775.1 Acidobacteriota bacterium | reverse complement strand
GTTCCCTCCTTCCCGCCTTCCGCCCGTGAATTCCTGCCTTCCTGCGTTTCTGCCTTCCTGCCTTTCAGCGACGCATCTTTATTCTCGTCTGACATCCCGCGCCGGCTTGTCGTCGCGCAGCCCGATGAATGCTGCGTGACGCAAGCTGCCGTCGCGCGTCCATTCGGCGAACGACACTTCGGCCACCAGCTTCGGCTTCACCCATCGCAGCGCGCTCATCTCCTCGGCCGTGATGCCCTCGCCCCAGTGGCTGCTGCGGCTGGACGGCAGATTGGCGAACGGGCATCGCGGCGTCTCGAGGTCGTGCAGCGCGACGAATATCTGCGCGCGCGCGGCCGGCGTGAAGCCGTTGCGCACTTTCCCGGCGCACAACAGCTTCGCGCCGTCGTAGTAGCCGACGATCAGCGAATCGAACGCGGCCGCGCTCGGCTTGTAGCCCCCAATCACCAGCTCCTGATGCTGCGCGAAGCGCACCTTCACCCACGCGTCGCTGCGCCGGCCGGGCGCGTATGTCGAGCGCCGCTTCTTCGCGACGACGCCTTCGAGTCCGAGCTCCTGCACGGCGTCGGCGATCTGCGACGGCGTGCCCGGCAGCGCGTCGGAGAGCAGGACGCCGGAATCGTCGACGACGTCGCGCAGCGCGGCGCGCCGCTCGTCGAGGGGACGCCGCGTGAGATCGCGGCCGTTCAGGTGCAGCAGATCGAACGCGTAGTAGACGAGCGACAACCCTTCGACGCTCCAGTGATGGAGCGCCTGGAACGACGGGCGGCCGCTCGCGTCGAGCGCGACGATCTCGCCGTCGACGAGCGCCGTCGCCGCGTCGAGCCGCGACACCGCGGCCGCCACGGACGGAAACTGGCGTGTGATGTCCTTCAAGTTGCGCGACGCGAGGAGCACGGCGTCGCCGTTTTTCGCGGCCTGCGCGCGGTAGCCGTCCCACTTCACTTCGTACGACCACTCGGCGCCGGAAGGCAGCGCCGCCGCGCGCGTCGCCATCATGGGAGCGATCGGACGGACGAAGGCCGGGCGGGCCTGGCGGGCCTGGCGGGTCGGGCGGGCGTCGCGGGTCGGGCGGGCCTGGCG
>QHWK01000586.1:2756-7867 GCA_003223775.1 Acidobacteriota bacterium | reverse complement strand
CCCGGCCTGCCTGACCCACCCGGCCCGCCTGACCCGCCCGGCCCGCCCGGCCCGCCCGACCTACCCGACCTACCCGGCCCACCCGGCTTGCCCGGCCCGCCCGACCTGCCCGGCCCGCCCGGCCTAGCGCTTGTTCACAGCCGCGAGCAGCGCGTCCAGCTGGCGCCGCAACTGCAGCAGCTGCGCGCGATCGACGCTGACGGCGCCGCGCGCCCCCCGCGCGTCGCCCGCCGTTCCCGGCGCGTTGCCCGTCGTGCCCACCGGCGCGGGCGTGGTGTCCGCGAGCATGCGATCGAGCGTCTGCTGAATGTCGACGATTCGCGCACGCACGTCGTCGTCGGTCGTGGGCATGGTCGTCGTGCGCGGCGTCGCCGGAATCGACTGCGCGTTCGTCGTCGGCGCCGGCTGGCCGGCCGGCCTCGCGGCGGCCGCGGCCAGCGACCCGAGCGCGCGCAGGAAATCGTGCGCCTCGGTCGGCGCGGAGATCTCGCGGCTCGCGAGAATCGTCCGCGGTTCGGCGCCGCGGCCGTACACGTCGGCGTTGGAATCCTGATCGGGCCGCAGCACGCCGCCCGACAAATCGATGCCGGCAAACAGACCGCGCGATCGCGAATACGAGACGATCTCGGCGCTCATCGCCGCGTCGGTGCCGACAGCGCCGCGCCGGCCGACGGGACCGGCCGCGACCGACGCATCGGCGCCAAGCGTCACCTTGTTGTCGAGGAGCTTCTGCACGCCCTTGTCGTTCATCACGAGCAGCACGAGGTCCACCTGCTCGACGCCCGCCTGAAATCCCCAGCTGCCTTTCGCGAGCTGAATGAATACCGGCGCGCTCCACTCGTCGCCGGCGCGGCAGCTCAACACGCCGCGGCCGTACTCGCCGCCGACAATGAACGCCGCCTTCTTCAGATCGGGAAGCACGCCGACGCACCGGGCGCGCGTCCAGTAGTCGTCAGGGATGTCGTTCCTGATGGCGTCCACGATGCGGGACGCCGCTTGGAGCCGCGCCGTTTCGGCGGTCGACACCGCCGCGCCGGAGCCGAGGGTCGCCAGCAGAGCCGTGCCTGCCATCATCGTATGGAGCATGGAACACCTCTGCCGCCAGAAGGGTGCAAGTATGATTCCCGGATGCCGCCACGAAAAAAGCCCGTTCGCCGCAAGAAAGTCGCGCCCGCGTCAGTGGGGTTGTCGGCGGCGGAGACACAATCGGTTGCCAGTGCCGATCTTGATCGGCTGGCCGCGCGCGTCGAGGACGACGGCGGCGCGGTGCTCGGGCGCTACAACGATCCGTTCGGCGGAAAGCCGCTGCTCGTCGCCGCGCTGCCCGTCGCGCACGTCGAGCCGACGCCGTATCAGCGCGACGCCTCCGACGCGCACGTCAAGCGGTTGATGAACGTCATCGAGAAGATCGGCCGCTTCCTCGATCCGATCATCGCGATCCGCGACGACGACGAGGGGCGGTATCTGACGCCGAACGGCAACCACCGGCTGCAGGCGCTGAAGAAGCTCGGCGTCAAGACCGTCGTGGCGCTCGTCGTGCCCGACGCCGACGTGGCGTTCAAGATCCTCGCGCTCAACACCGAGAAGGCGCACAACCTGCGCGAGAAGTCGCTCGAGACGATCCGCATGGCGCGCGCGCTCGCGAAGGCCGGCAAGGCAGAGTCCGACTACGCGTTCGAGTTCGAGCAGCCGGCGTTTCTCACGCTCGGCGTCGGCTACGAAGAGCGGCCGCGGCTGAGCGGCGGCGCGTACCAGTCGATCCTGCGCCGCGTGGACGAATTCCTCGAGGAGCCGATGGCCAGGGCGCTCAAGGAGCGCGAGCGCCGCGGCAAAAAGATCCTCAAACTGGACGACGCGGTGAGCGCCGCCGTCGAGAAGCTGAAGGCGAAGGGGCTGACGAGCCCGTACCTGAAGCCGTTCGTCGTCTCGCGCGTGAACTACACGCGCTTCTCGAAGGCGACGTCGTTCGACTTCGACGAAGCGCTGGACAAGATCATCGCGAGCGCCGCGAAGTTCAACGTCGAGCGCGTGAAGCAGGAAGACGTGGCGAGGTCGGGCGGCGGCGCGCCTGACGAAGAATGAACCATACGCGGTATCATCCGCGGCAGGAGCTCTTCATGACACGCACACCATTCACGGTCTTCATCGTCATGCTGCTCGCCGCTCCGCCGGCATTCGCGCAGGATCGCCGCGGGCAGCCGCCGCAGACGGCGCCGGCGGCGTCCGAATCGGCGCCGCGCGTGGAAACGGCCGGCGAGAAGGAAGAGAAGATCTCGCAGACGTCGCACACGGTGCGGCTCGACGGACGCGAGATCAAATACACGGCGACAGCCGGCACGCTGCCGATTCGACTCGACAACGGGCAGGTGTCGGCGCGCATGTTCTTCGTCGCCTACACCAGAGACGGCGACGACGTGAAGACGCGCCCGGTGTCGTTCCTCTACAACGGCGGACCCGGCGCGGCGACGATCTGGCTGCACATGGGATCGTTCGCGCCGAAGCACGTCGAGATGGCGGCCGAGGGCTTTCAGCCGGCGCCGCCGTACCGGCTCGTCGACAACGAGAACTCCCTGCTCGACGTCACCGACATGGTGTTCGTCGACGCCGTCGACACGGGCTACAGCCGCGTCGTCGCCGGCGTGAACAACCAGCAGTTCCACGGGCAGGCGGGCGACCTGCGCGCATTCGGCGAGTTCACGAATGCGTACCTCACCGCCTACAGCCGCGGCATCGAGCTGAACGGGATCGTGCTCGTCTCGTCGCTGCTCACCTATCAGACGCTCTCGCCGGCGCCCGACAACGACGTCGCGTACGCGGCGAACATCGAGACCTTCACCGCCGACGCCTGGTATCACAAGAAGCTCCCGTCCGATCTGCAGAGCCTCACGGTGAAGCAGGTGGTCGATCAGTCGCGCACCTTCGCGTGGGGCGACTACATGCTCGCGTTGACGAAGGGCAACACGCTCACCGACGCCGAGCGTACGGGGATGGCGCAGAAGCTCGCCCGATTCACCGGCCTCTCGCCGCAGTTCATCCTGAACGCCAACCTGCGCGTCAGCGCCGAACGCTTCCGCAAGGAGCTTTTGCGCGACCGGCGCCTCGCGATCGGCCGGCTCGACGGCCGCTTCACCTCCATCGACGTCGACGCCGCGGGCGAGCGCGAGGAGTTCGACATCTCGAACAGCGCGCTGCAGGGCCCGTACACGGCGATGTTCCAGGACTACGTCCGCAACGAGCTGAAATGGGAGAGCGATCTCCACTACCCGTCGTCCGGCAACGTGCGGCCCTGGACCTACGATCAGAACCGCTACATGGACATGACCGAGGCGCTCCGCTCCGCCATGACGCACAATCCATTCCTGAAGGTGTTCGTCGCGATCGGGTTCTTCGACATGGCCACGATCATGGGCGGCGCCGAGTTCAACTTCACGCACCTCGCGTACGAGAAGCAGGTCACCGATCGCGTCTCGTACGGCTACTACGAGGCCGGGCACATGATTTACATCCGGCCCTCGGCGCACAAAGCGCTGAAGAACGACATCGCGAAGTTCATTCAGGGTACGCGCAGTCAGACGCCCGGTCGCGCGACGACGCAGCAGTAGGCCGGGCAGGCCAGGCGGGCCACGCGCACCAGGCGGGTCAGCGAGGCCAGGTTGGTAATGTCGAGGCGTGTACGGAGTCTCCGATGACATCGATCCGAAAGTCCGTCGTCGCACTCGCGATTCTTTTCCTGCCCGGCCTGCCCGGCCTGCCCGGCCTGCCCGGCCTGCCCGGCCGTCTCGCCGCCGCGCCTCTCGTCCGCGGCCCAGAGCGCGGCGCGCTCGTGATCGTGGGCGGCGGACGCGTCGGGCCCGAGATCCTCACGCGCTTCTTCGATCTCGCCGGCGGACGCGACGCGCCGCTCGTCGTGATCCCCACCGCGAACGGCGCCGACAGCTACCCGGACGACTGGCCCGGCCTGAAGATGTTCAAGGACTTCGGCGCCACGCACGTCACCGTGCTGCACACGAACGACCGCAAGGTCGCCGACTCGGAGGCGTTCGTGCGGCCGCTGACGACGGCGCGCGCGGTCTGGTTTCCGGGCGGACGGCAGTGGCGGCTCGTCGACTCGTATCTGCACACGCGGACCGAGCGCGAGGTGGAGCGCGTGCTCGAGCGCGGCGGCGTGGTCGGCGGATCGTCGGCCGGCGCGTCCATTCTCGCCTCCTACATGGTGCGCGGCGCGCGCGAGAACAACTACATCATGATGGCGCCCGGCTACGAGCAAGGCTTCGGGCTGATCAAGGGCGTCGCGATCGATCAGCACATGCTCACGCGCAACCGGCAGGACGATCTCGAGGAGGTCGTCGCGAAGCATCCGGACGTCCTCGGGATCGGCATCGACGAAAGCACCGCCGTCATCGTCCGCGGCCAGCAGCTCGAGATCACGGGCACGAGCAAGATCGCCGTGCACGACGGGCGCGGCGTGGAGAGCGAGCGGCAGCAGCGGAACGGCAAGAAGTATTTCTTCATGGCGCCCGGCGAGCGGTACGACCTCACGAAGCTCGAGCGGATCGGCAAGCGGCCGGCGGCGGAGCCATGATCACCCGCCGCGCGCTGCTTCGCGGCCTCGCGGCGGCGCCCTTCGCCGCGCGATCGGCGCGTTTCGCGCCGCAGACGCCGCCGCCGCACGTCGACGGCGCGGCGCTGCGCCGGCGCATCGAAGCGCTCTCGGCATTCGGCCGGCCGCCGGGCGGCACGTTCGCCGACGGCGTGAGCCGCACCGCGTACTCCGACGCGGACGTCGCCGGCCGGCGCTACGTGATCGATCTGATGAAGGCCGCGGGACTCCGGCCGCGTGTCGATCCAGCCGGCAACATCTTCGGCTGGCGCGACGGCGCCGCCGCCGACGCGCGGCCGATTCTGTTCGGCTCGCACATCGACTCGGTGCCGAACGGCGGCAACTTCGACGGCGACCTCGGGTCGCTCGCGGCGCTCGGCGTGATAGAAGCGCTCGCCGCGGCCGGCGCGCGGACGCGGCATCCGCTCGAGATGGTCGTCTGGGCGCACCAGGAGAGCTACGCGTTCAGCCGAGGCCTCGCCTGCAGCCGGATCGCCGCCGGCGACGTGTC
>QHWK01000586.1:0-2711 GCA_003223775.1 Acidobacteriota bacterium | reverse complement strand
GATCGGAATCGTCGAGGGCATCGTCGCGATCGATCGCTACGACGTGACGATCACCGGCGTCGCGAACCACGCGGGCACGACGCCGATTCCGGAGCGGCACGACGCGATGCTCGCGGCGGCTCATCTCACCGTGGCCGTCCGCGACGCGGCCACGCGGACGCCGGGGCGTCAGGTCGCGACCGTCGGCCGCATCGAGGTGACGCCCAACTCGCCGAACGTCATCCCCGGCCTCGTCCGCCTCACGGTGGAGCTGCGCGATCTCTCGCCGCCGAAGCTCGCGGCGATGGCCGACGACATTCGCGCCCGCGCGCGCGACATCGAGCAGACGACGAAGACGGCGATCGAGTTTCGCCGCCTCGCCGACGCGGCGCCCGCGTCGGCCACACCCGAAGTGCAGGGCGCCATCGAGCGCGCCGCGTCCGCGATGAAGCTGACCACCATGCGGCTGCCGAGCGGAGCCGGACACGACGCGCAGATGATGGCGCGGCTCGGCCCGATGGGGATGATCTTCGTGCCGAGCGTCGGCGGCATCAGCCACTCGCCGAAGGAGCTGACGTCGTGGACCGACTGCGCGAGCGGCGCCGACGTGCTGCTCCGCACGGTCCTCGAGCTGGACGGGCTCTGATCCTCTACAACAGCGCGAGCTGCAGCGCGCCCATGACCAGGAAGAACGGCGCGACGTAGAGCCACTCCTGCCCTTCGCCCGCCACCGCCGCGATCGCCGCGAGGGCGCCCGCGCCGAGATAGCCGACCGCGGTGACGACGACGAAGCGCGTCGCGCGGCGGCGCGGATCGTCGTCGGGCGCGGCGAACAGCGGACGCTTGACGAGCGATCTCCACACGCGCGACGCGAAGAACACGACGAACGCCGAAGCCGTCCACGGCGTGCCGTCCTGCCACCCGAACGCGAGCACCACCGCCGCGCCGATCGCGAAGAGCGTCAGCCAGAACGCGCGCAATTACTGCGGCTGTCCGGCCGTCGAGCGCGGCGCATTCCCGTTGAGGAACCGGCCGAGGAACTCCTCGAGCCGGTTGAACGCGTAGAGATAGCGCTTGTGCAGCAGCGGCTCGTGTGTGTCGTCGGTGAAGACGATCAGCTCGTAGGGCACGTCGTGCGCGCGCAGCAGCTGCACGAGCCCCGTCGTCTGCGAGAACTGCACGTTGCGATCGTCGTCGCCGTGCACGAGCAGCACCGGAGACTTCCACGTGTCGATCGCGGAGATCGTCGACGCCTTGTACGACACGTTGTCCGGATCGAGCGAGCTGCCCCACAGATGGACGCCGGCGAGATCGACGCCGGCCTTGAAGATGTCCGAGTTGCGCGCGAGCGCCTGCGACGTGAGCACGCCGCCGTAGGAGAGGCCCCAGATGCCGACGCGGTTCGGATCGACGTCGGGCCGCGACTGCAGGTACTTGCCGCCGGCGACGACGTCCTGGTATTCGGCGTTGCCGCGGCCGCCGGTGTTCGGCGCGAGGCGGAACGATTTGCCGTAGCCGATGCCGCTGCGATAGTTCACCGACAGCACGACGTAGCCGCGGCTCGCGAGCCACTGATTCACCGCGTACGCGACGTGGTAGAAGTGCATGTAGTGATAGCCGAGCAGCATCTGGCGAACGGGGCCGCCGTGCACGAAGACGATCGCGGCGCGCTTCTCGCCCGGGCGCAGATCTTTGGGCAGGAACAGCTGATTGTGAATCTCGAGCCCGTCGGCAGCCTTCGTCAGCACGAGCTCGGGCACGAATCTGCCGGCCTGACGCGAGCGCGGCCGGAGAGGTTTCGATCGTCTCGCCGCGCGTCAGCGGCTCGGCCGCGCCGCCCGCCGTCGCAACCTTCCAGATGTGCCGCCGCTCGACGTCGCCCGCGTTCGTCGCGTAGAAGAGCCATCGGCCGTCGGCCGAGAGCGCCGTCTGCTCCACGGCGCCGTTGCCGGGTGTCAGCTCCGTCGGCCGCGCGTCGGAGGACTCCGGCGTGACGCGCACCGAATACCAGCGCGTCCATTCGCCAGGCTCCGCTTCGAACACCACGTGATCCGCGTCGGCCCAGCGAATGGCGTTGACCGCGGTCAATTCCTTCTCGTCTTTTTGGTTGCGCCAGAACTCGCGGCCTTCGCCGGAGGCGACGTCGCCGGCCCAGAAGGACAGCGTATAGCCGCCGGCGAATGCGGCGTCGTAGAGTCCCGGTCGCTTCTCGTCGCGCGGCGCCTCGCCGCGATCGCCGCCCCGGCCTGCGCCGCGGCCCTCGCCACGTCCGCTGCGGCCGCCGTTGCGGAGCGCCGTCAGCGGGTTGTACGCGGGGCCGTCAGGATTGCCGATGCTGCCCGCGCCCTGGTGCGCCTGCAGGCCGAACGGCGTGCCGGGACGCCGGATGAACGCGACGCGCCTGCCGTCGGGCGACCACGTCGGGCTCGTGTCGTGATCGACGCTCGGCGCGAGAAACGCGATCGCGCGCGTGCGCATGTCGTACACGGCGACGAACGAGTGATCGACGCGGTTGCTGACGAAGGCGAACTTCGTTCCGTCGGGCGACCACACCGGCGCGCCGTTCGTGCCCCACGCGTTCACGAACGGCGAGGCCGCGCGTGATCGTTCAGGCGCGGCCGGGCGGCCACCGAGCGGCCGCTCCGCATTCATCGGGCCGATCGCGTACCGATAGATCTGTCCGTCCTTCGCGAACAGCACCGTCCTGCCGTCGGGCGACAACACCGGCGTCG
>QHWK01000073.1:9007-10972 GCA_003223775.1 Acidobacteriota bacterium | reverse complement strand
ACTTCTTCGGCGACGACGAGATGTTCGGCTCGCGCGACAGGCGGTCGCTGAGCCTCGGATCGGGCGTCATCATCTCCTCGGACGGCTACGTCGTCACGAACAACCACGTCGTCGGCGAGAACGTGCGCGAGATCACGATCGCGCTGCCCGACAAGCGCGAGATCAAAGGCAAGGTGATCGGCGCCGATCCCGACACCGACATCGCGCTGCTGAAGATCGGCGTGACGGGGCTTCCCGTCGTGCCGTGGGCCGACTCGTCGCAGCTGAAGGTCGGGGAGTGGGTGCTCGCGATCGGCAGCCCGTTTCAGTTGAGCCAGACGGTCACCGCGGGAATCGTGAGTGCGACGGGCCGCGCGAACATGGGTTTTGCCGCGTACGAGGACTTCATCCAGACCGACGCGGCAATCAACCCGGGCAACTCGGGCGGGGCGTTGATCAACAGCCGCGGCGAGCTGGTGGGCATCAATACGGGAATTTACAGCGAGAGCGGCGGCTATCAGGGGATCGGCTTCGCCGTCCCGAGCAACCTCGCGAAGCGCGTCGTCGCGGACCTGATGCAGTACGGCGGCGTGCGCCGCGGCTCGATCGGCTACCTGCGGATCGAGAAGCTGACGCCGGAGCTCGCCGAGGAGCTCGGCGTCGCGAACACGAACGGCGCGCTCGTGTCGCAGATGATGCGCACGTCGGAAGCCTACGACGCGGGCGTGCGGCCGGGCGACATCGTCGTGTCGTTCAACGGCACGCCGGTCGACGATCCGTCGCAGCTGCAGCGGCTCATCGCCGACTCGAAGATCGGATCGACGGCGACGATCAAGATCCTCCGCAACGGGCGGACGATGGAGGTCAGGCTGCCGATCGTCTCGAGCGCGTCTCCCCGCGTCCGTCGATAACCCTGCATTTCGCGCATCACGCCAGCGCGACGCGCGATTCGTGCCACGCCTCGAAATCCTTGAAGGCGCGCGAGAGCCGCACCGGCGCGGCCAGCTTGTCGGCCACGACCTCCGCCGTCTTGTAGCCGTTGCCGGTCACGCAGACGACGATTGATTCGTCGCGCGGGATGGCGCCGCGGCGGATCAGATCGATCGCGGCCGCGACCGTCGTGCCGCCGGCCGGCTCCGTGAAGATCCCCTCGGTTTCGGCGAGCAGCCTGATTGCGTCGACGATCTCGGCGTCGGTGACCGCCGCGCCCCTGCCGCCGGTCGCCTTCACGCTCTGAATCACCTGGTAGCCGTCCGCCGGGTTGCCGATCGCAATCGACTTCGCGATCGTGTTCGGCCGCACCGGTTCGGGATGCTCGAGGCCCGTGTCGAGCGCGTGGACGACGGGCGCGCAGCCGGCCGCCTGCGCGGCGTAGACGCGCGGCAGTTCGCCGTCGACGAGGCCGATCTGCCGAAGCTCGCGCAGGCCGCGCACGATGCGCGGCAGCAGCGTGCCGCCGGCGACCGGCGACACGAGGTGCTTCGGATAGCGCCACCCGAGCTGCTCGACGATCTCGAAGCCGATCGTCTTCGCGCCCTCGGCGTAATACGAGCGGAGGTTGATGTTGACGAAGCCCCACCCGTAGCGATCCGCGACCTGCGTACAGAGGCGGTTGACGTCGTCGTAGGTGCCGGCGATCGTGAGAATCGTCGGGTTGAAGATCGCGGATCCGAGCACCTTCCCCGCTTCGAGGGTGTCGGGGATGAAGACGCAGCACTCGAGGCCGAGGCGCGCGGCGTGCGCGGCCACGCTGTTCGCAAGGTTGCCGGTCGACGCGCACGCGAGGACGTTGAACCCGAGCTCCACGGCGCGCGTCGCCGCCACCGAGACGACGCGGTCCTTGTAGGAGAGCGTCGGATGATTCACGGAATCGTCTTTGATGTAGAGCTCGCTGACGCCGAGGCGTGCCGCGAGCCGATCGCAGCGCACGAGCGGGGTGAAGCCGGAGTTGAAGCCGGTGCGCGGCTCTCCCGTAATCGGCAGCAG
>QHWK01000073.1:0-8948 GCA_003223775.1 Acidobacteriota bacterium | reverse complement strand
AACGGCGTCTTGCACAGATGACACTGCAGTCCGACCAGCGCGTTCACACGGCCTCCGCGACAGGAATCTGGAATGAGGAATGTGGAATATGGAATGCCGAGTCGAGGACCGGCGCGGGGACGACCGCGGCCTTGTCGCGCGCGATTGCCGCGATGTCGCTGAGGATCGCGACCGCCGTCGCGTCGCCGCCGGCGCCGACGCCGAAGATGCCGGTCTCGCCGGAGTGTTCGCCGGCGACGATCGCCGCGTTCTGCGGGCCCGTCGCGCGGCCGAAGATCGATTCGCGCGGCACCTCGATCGGCGCGACCCAGGCCGTCAGCGTCGACGTCGCGCGATCGAAGTCCGCGTGCGCGATCTGGCGGATGGCCGCGCCGCGTGCGCGCGCGCGCGCGATGTCCGCCCCGTCGATCGACGCCGTGGACTGCGCCGGAATCTGCGACGGATCGACGCGCAGCCCGAACGCGAGCGCGCACAGGATCGCCAGCTTCGCGCGCGCATCGTCGCCGTCGAGGTCGGCGGACGGATCCGCTTCGGCGTAGCCGAGCGCCTGCGCCGCGCGAACGGCGCAATCGATCGAGCAGCCGGTCTCCTCGACGAGCGACAGGACGGCGTTGGTCGTGGCGTTCAGGATCGCGTCGATGCGCGTGATGCGGTCGCCGGCGAGGCCGTCGCCGATCGCGCGGACGATCGGGATCGCGCCGCCGACGGCCGCCTCGAAGCGAAGCTGCCGCCCCTGGCGCGCGGCGAGCGCCAGCAGCGGCGCGCCGTGCCGCGCGATCGCCTGTTTGTTCGCCGTGACGACGGATTTGCCGGCGGCGAGCGCGGCGCGAATCCACTCGACCGCCGGGTCGACGCCGCCGATCGCTTCGACGACGACGTCGGCGTCGCTCTGGAGCACGTCGGCGATCTCGGTCGTCCAGGCGACGCCGGCGAGCGGCGTGTGCCGGCGTTTCTCCTCGGCGCGGCGGTCGAGCACGTGTGTGAGGCGGATGGCCGGCGCGCGATCCGAATCGAGGGTCGTCAGCCGGCGCGCGACGGCCGAGCCGACGGTGCCGAAGCCGAGCAGCGCGACGCGGCAGCAGGGGGATGAAAACGGATCGAACGCGAACGGGTCGGCGGTCACTCTCTCCCTCATCTCCCCCCGCGCCACCGAGGCGCAGGGCAGGAATTGGCACCTGAGCCGCGACCTGGCGGTCGCGTGGTTGCCGTGGCGTCACAGGGCCGGTCCCTCAGCCACTCTTGATAAAGAAGCGCGTATTCAGTTGTCCCGCGGACTATAGCAAAGGGGCGGGTGCAATGCAAATCGACGCATGCGGATACGTCGATGCGCCCTGTCGGCGGTCGGTGCCCCGACCCGTCACGCCGAGCACTCGCCTTCCATCACCTCCGGCGCGAACTCGTTCGCCTCGCCGAGATCGACGAAGTCCGCCGGCGACGCCTCCTGCTCCTGCAGCGGCTCCAGATCCGCGAGCGTCCGCTTCACCGCGCCGAGATCGACGCGCTGGAAGAACGCGACGGCCGATTCGTCCTCGCCCTTCTCGCGCGCGTAGAGATCGATCAACCGCTCGACCGCCTCGGGAATGCGCCGCGCGGGAATCTTCGCGGCCAGCCGGCCGAACGCCGCGCCGCTCTCATACGCGCCGCCGCCGACCATCACGAAGTACTGCGGCAGGGCGCGCGATCCGACGCGCCGCACGCTGCCCTGGAAGCCGATCGTCGCGACGTGATGCTGCCCGCAGCCGTTCGGGCAGCCGCTGATCTTGATCCGCGCGCCGTCGGCGGCGGCGATGAGGTCGGGCCGCGCGCGCAGATGATCCTCGAGCAGCCGGCCGAGCCCGCGCGACTGCGTCACCGCGAGGCGGCACGTCTCGGCGCCCGGGCAGCTCGCGACGTCGGCGACCGTGCCCGCTTCCGCGAGGCCGAGCCCCGCCGCGGCGAGCCGGCGGTACAGCTGCCGCACGTCGCACGCGTTCACCCAGCGGAACAGCAGATCCTGATCCGGCGTGACGCGCACGGCGCCGTCGCCGTACGCCCGCGCGAGCTCGCCGAGCACGCGCAACTGCTCGCCCGACAAATCGCCGAGCGGCACCGAGGCGACCGCCATCACGTAGCCGAACTGCTTCTGCGGCTGCACGTTCGTCGCGCGCCACCGCGCGTACTCCTCGTCGCCCGAATGGAACACCGGCACGATCGCCGGCGTCATGCCCGGGCCTGTCACGCGCCCCGCCAGCACGCGCGACGCGATGTGGCCCACCGACGGCGACGAGTCCTTCACCCAGTCGGGCCGCGATTCGCTGTCGGGGGGATCGATCTCGAGCGTCGGCACGTCGCCGCGCAGCCGGCACGCGGTGAGCTCGCGGTCGTACTCCTCGCGCCAGCGCGTCCAGCCGAGCGTCTTGATCATGAACTTCATCCGGTTCCGCTGCTTGTGCTGGTAGTCGCCGAACCGCGCGAACACGCGCAGCACCGCTTCCGCAACGCGCAGGATCTCGGACGCGGGCAGGAACTCGTGCAACACGCCGGCGTTGGTCACCATGATCGCCGTGCCGCCGCCCGCGGTGACGCGGAAGCCGCGGCTGCCGTCGGGCGCCACGACCGCGCGGAACCCGAGATCGTTGATCCCGATGAACACGTGATCGCCCGCGCATCCCTCGAAGGCGATCTTGAACTTGCGCGGGAGCGTCGAGCTGAGCTGGTGCCGCAGCAGGTAACGCGTCAGCGCCTCGGCGTACGGCGTGACGTCGAACCGCTCGTCGGCGGCGACGCCGGCGTAGGCGCACGCGGTGATGTTGCGCACCGAATTGCCGCACGCCTCGCGCGTCGTCAGACCGGCGTCGGCGAGGCGGTGCATCGCGTGCTCGACGTCGTGCAGCTTCACGAAATGGAACTGCAGGTTCTGGCGCGTCGTGATGTGGCCGAACCCGCGCGAGTAGCGCTCGGCGACGTCGGCGAGCGCGTCGAGCTGATCGCTCGTGAGCACGCCCTGCGGGACCTTCACGCGCAGCATCTGCGCGTCGTCGGCCTGGCGCTGCCCGTAGGTGCCGCGCACCAACCGGAACGCGCGCCACTGATCCGGCGTCAGCTCGCCGCGCTCGTAGCGCTCGAGCGTCGCGACGAACTCATCGATGTCGGCCGCGCTCGCGAACGACAGCCGCGCGCGCCCGAACGTTTTGGGATCGTCCACTACAGACATGGGTTCAGACTCCGGTTCTTCCGACGCTCTCGCGCATGCCAGCTTCCGAATTCCGCGTTCCGAATTCCTGCAGCCCGATCGCCACCACGTCGCCGACGACGATCGTGCCGGCGCCGCACGCCTCGAGCTCCACCGCGTCGGCGGCGAGCGCATCGAGCGTTCCGCGCCACACCTGCTGCCCGGGCCGCGACGCATCGACAACGATCGCTGCCGGCGTGCCGCGGGACCAGCCGCGATCGATGAGCCGCGACGCGATGGCCGCGGATCGCGCGAGCCCCATCAGCACGACGACGGTGATGCCGTTCGGCTGCAGCGCGGCGACTGCGGACGCGAACGCCTCTTCCTCGTGTCCGGAGACGACGAGGAACGCCGACGAGACGCCGCGGTGCGTCACCGGGATGCCGGCCGCCGCCGGCGCCGCGATCGCGCTCGTCACGCCGGGCACGACGTCGTACGCGACGCCGGCGCGCTGCAGCGCCAGCGCTTCCTCGCCGCCGCGGCCGAACACGAACGGGTCGCCGCCCTTGAGCCGCACGACGCGTTTGCCGCGCCTCGCGGCGCGAATCATCAGCGCTTCGATCGCGCGCTGCGCCATCGCGTGCCGCCCGGCGCGCTTGCCGACATAGAAGCGCTGCGCGCGACGGGCGTAGCGCAGCACGCGATCGTCGACGAGCGCGTCGTACAGGACGAGATCGGCGCCGCGCAGCCGCGCGATCGCGGCGCGCGTCAGCAGGCCGGGATCGCCGGGGCCTGCGCCGACGAGCGAGACGTGTCCTGCCGGTGTGCGTGCTGAAGGCCGCACGGTCAGAGCCATGAGTCCTCCGGGGCGTGCAGCCACGGGATGTCGGGTCCACGGTCGGATGAGGCGAGGGTCGAAATGGTGGGGAGCGGGCCGGCGCCGCTGCGTTCCGCGCCCGGCGGCGGCGCGTACAGCGCGTTGAGCGCGCGAAGCAGTCGCGGCTTCCGCGCCTCCATCGGCACCTGGTCGTGACGCCACGTCGCGCGCTCGGCGCGCGCCTGCCAGACCCAGGCCGCAAGATCCGCCGGCAGCAGCGCGTCGATCGCTTCGCGCAGAAGCGAGGTCAGCGCCGGCGCGTCGCCCGATGTCGAGATCGCGAGCGTGACGCCGTCGCGGCGGACAACGCCGCTCAGATACGCCGTCGCGTTCGCAGGATCGTCCACGGCGTTCACGAACAGCCTCCGCGCTTCGGCCGCCGCCGCGACTGCGCGGTTCACTTCCGGCGTCGCCGCGGCGACGACCAGCCACACGCCGTCGAGATCGGACGGCGCAAACGGCCGCTCGCGCAGCTCCACGACGTTGGCCGCCTGCGATCGAATGCCGTCGCTCATCGCCGGCGCGACGACGGTGACGCGCGCGCCGGCGGCCAGCAGCTGCTGGAGCTTGCCGGCAGCCACACGTCCGCCGCCCACGAGCGCAACCGGGCGGCCCGTGACGTTGAGAAAGAGCGGCAGCAAATCAGACATAAAAACAAAAAGGCCCGGGAAGCGGAGCCTCCCGGGCCTTGGGTGCGACTGCGAGTGGTTGTCTAGATCACGTCAGGATCGACGACCGGCACGCGTGCAGACCTTTGCCGCAGGGGCTCGAGATGAGCCCGCAACAACAGCAGCTACACATGCAGGTCGAATGACCCATGAAAGACACCTCAGTTTTACTCCGTTCGCCTGGCGCCGTCAAGTATCACGCGTAGACTGAAGGGATGGGACTCCGCCATGCCGTTATGGCCGTGCTCGTCCTGCTCGCCGCGCGGCCTGCCGCCGCCGACCAGCTCCCAGGCGGCGTCGCGCCGACGCACTACGACCTCGCGTTCGTCGTCGACCTCGAGCACGAGCGGTTCGAAGGGACCGAAACGATTCACGTCGACGTCGTCGAGCCGACATCCCGCATCGTCGTCAACGCGGTGGACATCACGTTTCGCGAGGTGACGATTGGCGCGGGCGACGCGGCGCAGAAAGCGAGCGTTGCGCTCGACGAAGCGAAGCAGACGGCGGCGTTCACCGTTCCGCGGCGGCTGCCGAAGGGGTCGGCCGACATTCACGTCCGCTACACCGGCGTGCTGAACTCGCAGCTGCGCGGCTTCTACATCAGCCGGACGAAGACACGCAAGTACGCCGTCACCCAGTTCGAGTCGACCGACGCGCGCCGCGCTTTTCCCTGCTTCGACGAGCCGCGCTTCAAGGCGACGTTCGCCGTCACGCTGACGATCGGCCGCGGCGACACCGCGATCTCCAACGGCCGCGCGCTCTCCGACACACCGGGCCCGGCGCCGACGCAGCACACGATCACGTTCGCGGCGACGCCGCGGATGTCGTCGTACCTGGTGGCGATGGCGGTCGGCGACTTCAAATGCCTCGACGGCGCCGCCGACGCGATTCCGATCCGCATCTGCGCCACCCCCGACAAGCGCGATCTCGGGCGCATCGCGCTCGAATCGGCGGAGCAGATCCTGAAGTTCTACGACGGCTACTACGCGATCAAGTACCCGTTCGGGAAGCTCGACGTCGTCGCCGTGCCGGATTTCGCCGCCGGCGCGATGGAGAACACCGGCGCGATCTTCTATCGCGAGACCGATCTGCTCGCCGAGACGAAATCGGCGTCGGTCGACACGCGCAAGAAGATCATGTCGATCCTCGCGCACGAGATGGCGCACCAGTGGTTCGGCGATCTCGTGACCATGCAGTGGTGGGACGACATCTGGCTGAACGAAGGGTTCGCGACCTGGATGGCGAACAAGCCGCTCGCGGCGGCGCATTCCGACTGGAACATCGAGGTCGACGAGGCGCAGGAGAACGAGCAGGCGATGTCGCTCGACTCGCTGAAGGCGACGCGGCCGATTCACGTGGACGTCGACACGCCGGCACAGATCGACGAAGCGTTCGACGCGATCACCTACCAGAAGGGCGCCGCGGTGCTGCGGATGGTCGAGAGCTACGTCGGCGCCGAGGCGTTCCGCGAGGGCGTGAACGCGTACCTGCAGGCGCACGCCTACAAGAACGCGACGTCGGAGGACTTCTCGAAGGCGCTCGCCGCTTCGTCCGGCAAGCCGGTCGAGCGGATCCTTCCGAGCTTCGTGAACCAGCCGGGCGTGCCGCTCGTCGACGTGTCGCTCTCGTGCGCGAACGGCCGCACGTCGGTGACGCTGCGCCAGGAGCGCTTCTTCGCCGACGGCGCCCGTGACGAAGCGAGCCGCTGGCAGATGCCGATCTGCATCAAGGCGCCGGGCGAATCGACGCCGGTGTGCGACGTGCTCGGCGACGTCTCGCATACCTTCACGGTGCCGGGCGCGTGCGCGCCCTGGGTGTTCGCCAACGCGGGTGCGCACGGCTATTACCGCACCGCGTACCCGTCGGACGTGCTGCGCGCGATGGCGCCGCGCGTGGAGACGGATCTGACGCCGGCCGAGCGGCTCTCGCTCATCGACGATGAGTGGGCGCTGGTGCGGGCAGGGCGGCACAGCGCCGCCGACTACCTGACGCTGGCCGCCGGCCACGGCCGCGAGCACTCGAGCGGCGTGCTCGACGAGGTCGCGCACGGCCTCGGCTTCGTCCGCGAGTACCTCACGGAAGGCTCGGCGCGCGATCGGTTCAGCGGGTTCGTGCGCACACTGCTGCGGCCGATCTTCGACGAAGTCGGCTTCACCGCGGCGCCTGGCGACGGCGACGATCGCCGCGCGCTGCGCGCGACACTGATAGGGACGCTCGGCAACCTCGGCGACGATCCCGACCTCGTCAGCCGCGCGCGCAACGCGGCGGATCGCGCGGCTGCGGGCGGCGCCGCCGACGCGACGACGGCGAGCGCGGTGATTCGCGTGGCGGCGCGCCACGGGGACGCGAAGCTCTTCGATGCCCTGTACGCGGCGGCCGAGCGCGCCATCGATCCCGACGAGCACTACCGGAATCTCTACGCGCTGACCGATTTTCGCGATCCGGCGCTCATCGAGCGCGGGCTCGCGCTCGCAGCGACGCCGCAGATCCGCACGCAGGACACGGCGCTCTACCTCGCGCAGTTCTTCGCGAACCCCGACGCCCGCGAGCGCGCGCTGTCGTTCGTGGCCGACCATTGGACGGCGCTCGCGCCGAAGGTGACGGTCTTCGGCGGCGACACGACGCTGGTGCGCGCGATGGGGAATTTCTGTGAGGCCGGCGCCGCCGACCGGATCCGCGCGGTTTTCACCGAGCACCCGCTGCCCGCCGCCGCGCGCACGCTCGAGCAGACCTTCGAGCAGATCGCCAATTGCATCGCGCTGCGGGAGAAGCAGACGCCCGTCGTCGCGCAGTGGCTCGCGTCGCGGTAGGCGGCGAATCCCCAATCCCCGACGTGCTGGTGGGCGCGCTTTCACGGCTGCACCGAAGTGCTGACGCTCATCGCGCAGCGCGCGAAGACGTCATCGGCCGCATCGGCAGCGGCACCTGTTTCTGCGCCGACACCGCCGGGTGCCCGTTCACCCACGCGCGCCACGGCGACTCGGTGCCGACGCGGATGCCGATGCGCGGTCCCCAGGCGATGTCGCCCATCCGGATGCCGCGATCTTCGATGTAGAGCCGCTCGCCCAGGAGATCGACGCGGTTCTCCGCCAGCGTGATCCCCATCGCCATCGTCAGGTTGCCGGGCCCGCGGCAGAGCGCGTGCGTCGAGAGCGCAGCGGTGTACTCCCGGCGGCGACCCTTCGCCTCGCGCGCGCGCCGCCGCCGCATGACGTCGACGCCGTCGAGCGGATCGAGCGCGCGGATCAGCACGGCCGCCGGCGATCCGTGCGACTCGGTGACGACGTTCATCAGGCAGTGGATGCCGTAGTTCAGGTACACGTACGCGTGTCCGGGGATGCCGTAGAGCGGCTCGTTCCGCCGCGTCGGCCCGGGGGCCGCATGACATGCCGGGTCCGATTCGCCGATGTACGCCTCGACCTCGACGATGACACCGCTCGTTACGACGCCGCGGCGATTGTGCACGAGCGCCAGGCCGAGGAGCTCGCGCGCAACCTCGAGCGTCGGCCGATCGTAAAAGCTGCGCGGCAGCTTCATCGACGCAGCCGCGCGGCCGCGTGCTCGGCGGCGCGCGCCACGCGAGGATCGCCATCCTGCACCAGCGGCTCGACGATCTTCAGCGCCTCGGGATCGTTGCTGACGGCGAGCGCGTCGACGACCGCGAGCCGAATGCGTGGATCGGGATCGACCGTCTGGCGCGCGAAGAGCTGCGCGCGGCCCGGCGCCAGCTCGACGAGGTACTGCCGCGCCTGTGCCTTCGACGTCGCCGCCGCCTGCACCAGCCGATCGACCGCGCCGTTCCCGAGCATCGCCGCCGCGAAGGCGCCTGCGAGCGCGACGGCCTCCTCGCGGTCTGCGTCGGCGACCGCCCTGATCCGATCGAGCGCGGCCGGATCGCGCTCGCGCGCGAGGCCGTCGATCGCGAGCGCGCGCAGCGCCGGCGCCTTGCTCCCGAGCTGCGCGATGAAGAGCGGCACGCTCGACGGATGCGCGATGCGCGCGAGCGCGTCGAGCGCTGCCTCCGCGATCTCGCCTTTGCCGTAGTACTCGAACAGCTTCGTCAGCGAATCGACCGCGCGGTCGTCGCGCATCGCGGCGAGCGCGCGCATCGCCGCGATCTTGACGGCGCGATCGGTGTGGTTCAGCGCGCCGATCACGGCGTCGCCGACGGTGGCGTCGACCGCTGCGTCGTCCTTCCGCTGCGCGAAGAGGCGGCCGATCACGCGAAGGGCGGCGAAGCGCATCGACGGAT
>QHWK01000747.1 GCA_003223775.1 Acidobacteriota bacterium | reverse complement strand
GATCCGGCGCCTGAAACGTGACCCATCGCGCAAGCGACTGCGTGTCCGCATCGTCGAAGCGCGCGAGCGGCAGCGCGCTGAGCGACCAGCGGGCGCGCACCTCGCGCGGGGCGCGCGTCTTGAACCAGCGCACCGCTTCGACGGCGGCGCGTTCGTCCCCGCCCGGCGCGCCAATCAGCACGACGCGGCGCTTGGTGTCCGAAGGATCGAAGGCGGTCGGGTTTTCGATCGTGAGGATCGGCGACTCGTCGCGCGTGACGCCCGCAGCGGCGACGATGTGCGGTTCGCCCGGCAATGCAGCGACCGCGCGAGTCTCCGCGTCGAGAGTCGACGCCGCGATGATCGACGCGAGCAGAACAGCGATCATGCGTTTCGAATTCCGCTGTCAAATAATCGGTAGCGCAGCCCTTCAGGGCTGCCCCCGGCCGTCCGTTGGCGGGCCTGAAGGCATGCGCTACCAGAAGCCGCCGAACTGCGGCGACCCTGAAAGGGTCGCCCTACACCCGCCTGGCCCGCCTGGCCCTACACGTGGGGCAGCGCGCCGCGGCGCAGCAGCCGATCGAACCACATGTTCGACAACTTCTCCTGCACCGTGTTCTGCCGCAGCCGCGCCGCGAGGTTCGGGAAGTCGACGCGGTCCATTTCCTGATCCTGGTTGAAGCACGAGAAGATGATCGTCTCGCGGCCGCTCTCCGGATCGACGTGCTTCTGCAGGCACTGCGCGCAGACTTCCTTCATCATGCACTGCATCGGCGAGTTGATGCTCGCGATGCCGACGTGATCCGGCTTGAGGTGCGGCGCCAGCACGCCGTGGCGCGCCGCTTTCACGGCCGCCATCATGCGGTCCGATCCGATCGCGATCAGGCGATCGACCGTCGGCAGCGGGACGAGCGGCTCGCCGAGCTCGCCGCGCTGATAGGCGAGCATCGCCTGCACGATGTTGCCGCGGAAGTGCGCGTCCTGCGGGCGGCGCGGCTCGATCGCGGCGCCCATATCGGTGCTCCAGATCACCTGATCGGTCGCCGCCTCGATCTCCTCGCGCTTGAAGAGATCTTCGCCGCGTTTGTAGCCCGCGAAGTAGATGACGCGGTTGCCGTGCTCGCGCATCGCCTTCGCGATCGAGAACAGGACGGCGTTGCCGAGGCCGCCGCCGAGCAGGAGCACGTGCTTGCCGTCGGGAATCTCCGTCGGCGCGCCGGTCGGGCCCATGACGACGACCGGCTCGCCCTTCCGGAGATACGCGCACAGCCGGCTCGAGATGCCGAGCTCCAGGGCGATGAGCGACAACAGGCCGCGCGACTTGTCCACCCACGCGCCTGTCAGCGCGATCCCTTCCATCAGCAGCGGCACGCCGTCCACGCGCGAGGTCAGCGACTCGTAGTTCTGCAGCCGGTAGAACTGCCCCGGCTGAAAGTGGCGCGCGGCCGCGGGCGCGCGGACGATCACCTCGACAATGGTCGGCGTCAGCCGCACCACGTCTTCCACGCGCGCTACGAGCTCGTCGTCCATCCGCGCGGCAAGACGGCGCCACGCGGCGTCGCGTTCGGGCTGCGCCGCCGGATCGAGCGACGCGAGCTCGCGCGCGAAGAGCTTCGCGATTTCCGAGTAGCCCTGCTTCGCCGACGCCATCGCCTTGACGACGTTGCCGGCAAACCGCGGATGGTTGTCCCCGTAGAAGGTGACGAACCGGCCGCCGCGGCCGTAGGACGTGAAGAAGCCGTTCGGATCGGGCGTCAGCTCGCCGGCAACGTCACTGTTCCTGCCTGACCCGCCTGACCCGCCTGACCTGCCTGGCCCGCCTGACCTGCCTGACCTGCCTGGCCCGCCTGGCCCGCCTGGCCTGCCTGGCCCGCCTGACCCGCCTGACCCGCCTGGCCTGCTTGGCCCTCTCGCGCGAAGATCATCGCCGCGAGCGCGCCGTTCGCGTCCGGCACCGCTTCCACCGGGTTCAGCTGCTCGGCGAAGACGATCCCTTCCTCGAGCGCCTTGATCACTTCCTCGTGGTTCAGCCGGTACGCCGGCGAATCGACGAGCCGCTTGCGATACGCGATCGTCACGCCGCCCCACGCGCGCACGAGCGGGACGAAGTCCGGCGCCTCGCCCGCGCGCTCGGCGCGCGCGCGTTCCTCGCGTACCGCGCGCCCGTGCGCGAGGAACTCGTCGACGACCTCGAGCTCCTACGCGTTGTACCTCCGGCGCACGCGCGGTTCGCCGATTTCCGCGGCGAGCGCCTCGTACTGCTCGAGCGTCTTCTCGACCTGCACGGGGTAGTACGCCATCAGCTCGGTCGCGGTGTCGATCGCCGTCAGCCCGCCGCCGACGACGACCGCCGGCAGCCGCGCCTGCAGGTTCGGCAGCGCGTGCCGCTTGAACGCGCCCGTGAGCTGCAGCGCCATCAGGAAATCGCTCGCCTTCCTGATCCCGCGAATCAGGTTGTTCTTCATGTCGATGATCGTCGGCCGGCCGGCGCCGGCGGCAATCGCGACGTGATCGAAGCCGTACGCCCACGCGTCCTCGAGCGGGACCGTGCCGCCGAAGCGCACGCCGCCGTACATCCGCAGGCCGCGGCGGCGCGCGAGCGTCAGGTGCAGCAGCGTCAGGAAATTCTTGTCCCACCGCACCGTGATGCCGTACTCCGATACGCCGCCGAATCCCTCGAGCACGCGCTCGTCGAGCTCGCGATAGATTTCGCTCCAGTCGCGAATCGGACGCGGCGGCTCCGTGTCGGTCCCGGTGAGCGCCGCGGGCAGCGGCTCGATCTTCAGCCCGTCGATCCCGACGACGCCGAAGCCTTCGTTCACCAGGTAGTGCGCGAGCGTGTACCCGGCAGGCCCGAGGCCCACGACGAGCACGTTCCTGCCGTTGTACGGCAGCGCGTACGGCCGGCGCACGTTCAGCGGATTCCACCGCGTGAGCAGCCCGTAGATCTCGACGCCCCACGGCAGCGCGAGCACGTCGGTGAGCACGCCCGTCTCGATCTGCGGGATGTTCACCGGCTCCTGCTTCTGGAAGATGCACGACTTCATGCAGTCGTTGCAGATGCGGTGGCCGGTGCCGGGGCACATCGGGTTGTCGATCGCGACGAGCGCCAGCGCGCCGACCGGATCGCCGTCCTTGCGCAGCGCGTGCATCTCGGAGATCTTCTCGTCGAGCGGACAGCCCTGCAGCTCGATCCCCAGCGCGTTGACGACGGTCTTGCCGTCCTTGTCGTGCAGCCCCTTCGAGCAGGAGTCCTTGTCGCGCTCGTGGCACAGCACGCAGTAGTGGATCTCGCTCAGCACCTCGCGCGGCTTCATGCGCGCGTCGGTCAGCGTGAAGCCGTCGCGCCGCCGCAGCCGCCCGTCGGGTCCGACCATCGCCTCGGCGAGCTGCGGATCCGGCCGCTGCACGGCGACCAGGTGAAAGGGATCGACGTTGTCGGCGAAGCGGAAGATTATCCAGCCGCGATACGCCGGATCGTGCACGCGCGCCGCGCACCAACGGACTAACGCGTCGTATTGCGGACTGCGGATTGCGGATTGCGGATTGGATTGTGGATTGGATGTCTCGGCGTCGAGCAGCGCGCAGCCGGCGCGCGCGACGGCGAGCTCGCGATCGGCAGTGCCCTCGGCCGCAATCATCGCCTCGACCACCGCATCGTCGCCGGCCGTCGAGGCGAGGTGCGCGCCGCCTTTGAGGAGCGGCAATGCGCGCCGGCGCACGAAGTCGACCTTGAAGCGAAAGAGAGCGTCCTGCGCCCGCGTCGCGTCGGCAATCGCGCGCGCCGGGCGATCGACGTCGAACAGCCGCTTCACGAACGCGCTGACGTGCGCCGCCATCGCAATCAGCAGGTTCGAGAGCGCCACGGGCGGATACGGCGCGTCGGGCGACCGGCGGTACGCGTCCCACTCGCGCCACAGCGCCGGATTCTCGGCGCCGACCTGCTCACAAAACCGTTCGTACAATGACGAAAGTCGTTCGGGATCGTGAAGATCGTCGAACGAATACCCGGGCACCCCAAGGACGGACGCCGAAACAGCCATAAGATCCAATCGAAGGTACTAAGGAAGTCGGAAACGAGTCAAACGACTGGCATCTCTGTTGCCATGTCAGGCGTCAGGCCTGTCGGCCACGCGTGTGCGCGTTGGAAAACTGAACGATTCGCCGTGTAGGCGACACTGTTCACGAGGAGAGACATGCGCACCATCACCAACGTCGTCGTCACAGCGGCGTTCGCGGCCGCGACAGCCGGCGCCGCGGCCTGCAGCGGCGACAGCAAGGGCCCGGTTCCCACACAGCCATCCGCGAACGCTTCGCCCGCCGGGCCGGCGGCATCGATCGCCGGCGCCTCGATCGCCGGCACCGTCGTCGGCGTCGCCGGAAGTTCGGCGGCGCCGTTTCGAACGCTCGGCACCGGCATGACCGTGTCGGTCACCGGGTCGAACCTGTCTTCAGCTGTTGACGATAGCGGGCGG
>QHWK01000746.1 GCA_003223775.1 Acidobacteriota bacterium | reverse complement strand
CGCCGATCACGCTGTTGATGCCGGGCGCCGGCCCACCTCCGACGAGAACCGCGAGCCGTTTGTGACGCTCCACCGCCATGCCATCAGCCATCAGCCATCAGCCATCAGCCATCAGCCATCAGCCATCAGCCATCAGCCATCAGCCATGACGGCTTTGTCCTATTCCATCACAGGTCCGCCCGTGAGACGATCGCGCGACCATGGACGACCTGCCCGACTACGATCTTCAGCGGACGCCTGACGAGGCGACGGCCGCGCCGGCTCGGCTGCCCGCGTCGTCGGCCGGCGTGTGGGTGGCGGCCACGCTGCTGATTGCTGCGGCGGGCGTCGCGATGTACGTCGCGTTCGGGTGGCGGCCTGCCCAGGCTCCGCCCGCGGCGGCAACGCCGGCGCCGCGGGCGGCGGAAACTCTGCCGCCGCTCGGCGGAACGGCGGAGGCCGTGACGATCCCACCGCTCGACGCGAGCGATACGGTCGTCAGATCGCTGGTGCAGGCGTTGTCCGACAGTCCCGCCATCGTGGCGTGGCTGCCCACCAAAGGCCTCATCCGCAACTTCACGCTCGTCGTCGCGAACATCGCGGACGGCGCGACGCCGGCGAAGCAGTTGAAGAATCTCCAGCCCTCGTCGGCGTTCCGCGTCGTGGAGCGCGACGGCAACACGTACGTGGATCCGCGGGGGTACGAGCGGTACGGCGTCATCGCGGACGCCGTCGCCTCGATCGATCCCGCCGCGGCCGCGAAGCTCTACGCCACGCTCAAACCGCGCATCGAGGAGGCGCATCGCGATCTCGGAGGGCAGAACGCGTCGTTCGATCGCACGCTGGCGCGCGCGATCGTCGCGCTCCTCGAGACGCCGATTGTCGACACCCCGCCGCGCCTCAAGCCGAAGGGGATAGGCTATGCGTACGCCGAGGACCGGCTCGAGGAGCTGACGGCGGCGCAGCGGCAGCTGCTGCGCATGGGCCCGCGCAACGTGCGCGTGATCAAGGCGAGGCTTCGGGAGATCGCGCTGGCGCTCGGCATTCCGCCGGCCCAGTTGCCGGCACGGTGAGCCGCCGGGAGAAGCACATGAAGATCCGTGTGAATCCACTACTCGGGTCGTTGATCGCGGCGGCGGCGCTGGCGGCCTCGTTCACACTGGCCAGCGCAGAGCAGCGGACCGGCGGCGCGGTCGCAATCGACGCCGACGACATCGGCGGCGTCGTCACGAGCGCGAAAGGTCCCGAAGCCGGCGTGTGGGTGATCGCGGAGACCAGCGACCTGCCGACGAAGTTCGCCAGGATCGTCGTCACCGACGATCAGGGTCGCTACGTCGTGCCGGATCTGCCGCGAGCCGGCTACCAGGTGTTCGTGCGCGGGTACGGGTTGGTGGATTCGCCGCGGGTCGCGGCGCGGCCGGGACAGCGGCTCGATCTCGAAGCCGTCGTCGCGCCCGACGCACGCGCAGCCGCGCAGATCTATCCGGCCAATTACTGGCTCAGTCTCATGGAGATTCCCGTAGGCGACGTGTCCGACAAGGACATGCTGCTCGAAACCAAGGCGTGCTACTCGTGCCATCAGGTGGGCGACGCGGCGACGCGCGAGGTGTCGAAGAACCTCGGCTCGTATACGTCGAGCCTCGACGCATGGGATCACCACGTGGCGGTCGGACCGAACGGGCCGGGCATGACCGCCAACTTCAAGCGGATGGGCGCGCAGCGGAAGGCGTACGCCGACTGGACCGATCGCATCGCGGCCGGCGCGTATCCTCCGCCGCCGCCGCGTCCGGCCGGCGTCGAACGCAACGTCGTCATCTCCCTGTGGGACTGGGCGCTGCCCACCAGCCGCCGGACCGATGTCGCCGCGACCGACGACCGCACGCCGACGATGAACGCGAACGGACTCGTCTACGGATCGATCCAGAGCTCCGACATCATTGCCGTGCTCGATCCGCACGAGAACACAGCCGCCGAGATCAGGGTTCCGTCGAACGCGCCGCCGATCGACGCCGACACGACGGCGTCTCCGTTCTGGGGCGACGAGAAGATTTGGAAGCGGTCGGCCGATCCCCGCAGCGTGACGATGGACGGCCGCGGGCGCGTGTGGGTGACGGCGCGGATTCGAGCGCCGCAGCAGCAGCCGGCGTTCTGCAAGGACGGATCGACGAACAGGTTCGCGAAGTATTTTCCGCTGCCCGGCCCGAGCGCGAGGCAGATCGAAGTGTACGACCCGAGGACGAAGCAGTTCACGACGATTGACTCGTGTTTTGCCGCGGACCACAACCACTTCGACGACAAGGGCCGGATCGTGTTCGGCCAGAACAACGCGCTCGGCTGGATCGACACCGCGGCGTTCGACAAGACGCACGACGCCGCCGCCTCGCAGGGTTGGTGTCCGGCGGTGCTCGACACCAACGGCGACGGCACGATCACCGAGTGGACCGAGCCGAATCAGCCGATCGATCCCGCGAAGGATCACCGAATCGAGTTCGGCTGTTACGGCGACGCGATCAACCCGATCGACGGAAGCGTGTGGTGCTCGGGCATCGGCGTGAGGGATACAAAGCTGGTGCGCTTCGAGCTCGGGGCCAATCCGCCGCAGACGTGCAAGGCAGAAGTCTACGTGCCGCCGCCCGACAAGATGCCGCTGCCCGGATCGGGCGGCGTGGCCATCGACAGCAACGGTCTCGTCTGGCAGAACTGGCGCGGCGCGCACCAGATGCTCAGCTTCGATCGTCGCAAGTGCAAGGTGTTGAATGGACCCACCGCCACCGGCCAGCAGTGCCCCGAGGGATGGACGGTCTACACGAAGCC
>QHWK01000745.1 GCA_003223775.1 Acidobacteriota bacterium | reverse complement strand
ACGACTGTTGCTCCGGCCTCGCGTTCACCGGAAGCACGCGATGTGGTGTGACCCCGGTGTCACCCGAAAGCGAAGCCAGCACCGCGACGACATCCGACATGAAGAATTGTTTAAGGTTCTTGGAGCCGGCGCGCGGACTTGAACCGCGGACCTGCTGATTACGAATCAGCTGCTCTACCAACTGAGCTACGCCGGCCAGGCGTGAAACCGATATTCTACCACCTCCGATGGTCGCCACCCACCGGCGCGACGTCGCCACGAAAGGGCAGGGCGACGCGCACGACATCACGAACCTTGTCGCCGCCGCCGTCGCCGAGTCGAACTGCCGCGCCGGCATCGCGACGGTCTTCGTCGTCGGCTCGACCGCGGCGGTCACGACGATCGAGTTCGAACCGGGCGCCATCGCCGATCTGAACCGGCTCTTCGAGGACGTCGCGCCGCGCGGCGCCGACTACCGCCATCATCTGCGCTGGGGCGACGACAACGGATCGAGCCACGTCCGCGCTGCGCTCCTCGGCCCGTCGCTCACCGTGCCGTTCGCCGACGCGAAGCTGCTGCTCGGAACATGGCAGCAGATCATGCTGCTCGAGTGCGACACGCGTCCGCGCACGCGAGAAGTCGTCGTCCAGATCGTCGGCGACTGACCGCCTGTGCGTCGCCTTTGCGCCTTCGCGACGTTTGCCTTCTTTGCGTTCCCTATCGCCGCTGAAAGTACGTGTCGGTCTTGTCGATCCAGTCCTGACGCACGGGGCTGAAGACGTCGATCACGAGCGTGTCCTCGAGCACGTCGACGCCGTGCGGCACGCCGCCAGGAATCTGCATCACCTCGCCGCCGCGGACGACGATCTCGCTGCCGTCGATCGTGAACCGCAGCGCGCCGTCGAGAACGATGCTGATCTGCTCGTTGTCGTGGGCGTGAACCGGGACGACGCCGCCGCGCTTCAGCTCGAAGCGTGCGACGGTCACGCGCTCTCCATTGATGTAACGGCGCGCGATCGCCGCGTTGATGTGCTCGGGTTCGATCGCGTTCCATCTGTGATGGGTGGCTGTGCTGTTCATGGCTTCCTTTTCACTGGAATGTCGGGCCGCGGATCCGCAACGAACCCGCTGCGGTTCGGCATCGTCACCAGCGGCAGGGTCTGCTGGTTCACCTCGTCGTGCTCGCCGACGATGCCGTTCATGAAGAGGACGTATGCCGTCGCGGCGTAGATTTCGTCGGTGGTGAGCGTGCCGGGATGATCGAACGGCATGGCGCGGCGGATGTAGTCCCACAAGGTCGTCGCGTACGGCCAGTAGCTGCCGACCGTCTTCTGCGGATTCGGCGTACTGAGCGATCCCAGCCCGCCGACGAGGACGTCTTGCGGCCCTTCTCTTCCCGTCGGCCCGTGGCACGTTTCGCAGCGGCGCGCGTAGACGTCCTTACCCGCGGCGGCGGTGCCGCGGCCCGACGGGAGGCCCCTGCCGTCGGGCGCGACGTCGATGTCGATCGCGCGCAGCTCCGCCGCCGTCGGCGCGCGCCCGACGCCGAACGTCGGCGACTGCGGCGACCCTGAGCGCTCCGGCGACGCTGAAAGGGTCGCCCTGCATGCGAGGACGAGCGCGGCGATCGCGACGCAGATCGTGAAGCCGCTACGCGCGATTGCCATTCGTGATCGTGCCGTCGGGCGCGACCCTCCATGCCTGGATGCCGTTGTTGTGATAGAACGAGTTCGTGCCGCGCCGGGCGATCAGCTCGCCGAGCGGCGGCTGCGTGTAGCCGGTCTCGTCGGTGCAGCGCGAGGCGATCACCGCGTTGCGCCCATCCCATTTCCACAGCCACCGGAATCGCGTGTGCGCGCGCGGCAGCACCGGCGTCTGCAGATCGGCGGCCGCCCACGTCGCGCCGCCGTCGGTCGTGATCTCGACGCGCGCGATCGCGCCGCGTCCGCTCCAGGCGATGCCGGTCACCTCGTACACGCCGGCGACGGGCAGCCTGTCGCCGCCCGACGGCTGCGTGATCACCGACTTGGGCTCCATTACGAACGTGAACTGCCGCGCGGTGCCGTCCGGCATCAGGTCGGTGTACTTCGACGTTTCCTCGCGGGTCATCGCTGCCTGGTCGGTCACCTTCAGGCGGCGGAGCCACTTCACGTTCGCGTTGCCCTCCCATCCCGGCAGCAGCAGCCGCAGCGGGTAACCCTGCTCGGGACGCAGCGGCTCGCCGTTCTGTCCGTACACGACGAGCGCATCGTCCATCATCTTCTGCATCGGGATGCTGCGATCGTGCTTGCCGGCGTCGGCGCCTTCGGCGAGCACCCACGCCGCATCGGCGTGCACGCCGCACTCGCGGAGCAGCAGCGCCGCCGACACGCCCGTCCATTCGCCGCAGCTCGTGAGGCCGTGAATGCGCTGCACGTCGGACCCGGACGATCCGCCGCGCCATTCGCTGCTGCTGTTGCCGGAGCACTCGAGAAAGTGGATACGCGAGATCGACGGCAGCCGCTTCAATTCGTCAACGGTGAGCACGAGCGGCCGATCGACGAGGCCGTGAATCGTCAAGCGATGCGCCGCGGGATCGATCTCCGGCACGCCCGAGTGGTGGCGCTCGAAATGGAGCGACGAAGGCGTGATGATGCCGAACGTGTCGTGCAGCGGCGTCTGGCTCGCCGCCTCTTCGAGCGGCGCTTTGGTGTTCCGGTTCACGAACCGGGCAGCTTTTTCGAAGCGCGATCGCGCGCCGTAGGCGCTGATCGGTGCGCCGATGCTCCGCGGTTCGGCCGGCGGCGCGCCGGATCGTCCGCGGCAGGCGATCGCGGCCGAGCTCCAGAAGGCGCTCGCGCGGAGGAACCAGCGTCGGGACCGTTGCATGGATCGGTATTGTGATATACTACATACCTGAACTAGATGGGGGATCCGGGACGGACAGGGTTGTTCGCCGTGCTGCACGCGGCGAGCGCGCTCGAAACGCGAGTGGAAGAACGGCTTGCGGACGCCGGGCTCTCGCTGCCCAAGCTCGCGGCGCTGCACCAGTTGTCACAGGCCGGCGACTCGTTGCCGCTTGGCCAGCTCGCCGAGCGGCTGGCGTGTGTCAAGTCGAATGTCACGCAACTCGTCGATCGGCTGGAAGCCGATGGCCTCGTCGTGCGTGCCGCGGATCCGAACGACCGTCGATCGCGACTGGCAGTCCTCACCGAGGTCGGAAAAACCACATACGCACGCGGCAGCCAGATCCAACAACAAACGGAGCGCGAGATTTTTGCGACGTTGAGCAAGGAAGAAGCGTCGACACTGCACACGCTCCTGGCAAAAATTGCGCGCTAGTCAGTCGGTGTTTTTATTTGGCCATTAGTTCATGAATGCACTATAGAGGAGAGCACATTGAGAACATTCACACTCTGGGCGCTCACCGTCGTGTCGGCCGGCATGTTCCTGCTCGCGGGCGTCCTCAAATGGATCGGCGTCGACATGGAGGTGCAGTTGTTTGCCGCGGTCGGCATCGGGCAGTGGTTCCGGTACGTCACCGGCACGCTCGAGATTGCGGGCGCGATCGGTCTGTTCGTCCCTTCGCGGCGATTTTGCTGCTGGCGGCAACGCTCGCGATTGCCTGGCTGCGAAGGGAACAGATCAGCTCCGGTCGAGCCGTTGTCGCGTAGACCGGTTGCTCGGCCTGGGCCGCTGCGTTACGATGGTGGTTTAAACCTTCCCCAGGAAAGCCGACTGTGGACACCACCGCGACGGAAGCCGCCGACCTTGTCGTACGCGGCGCGCGCACGCACAACCTGAAGAATATCGACGTCACGATTCCCATCGGGAAGCTCGTGATCGTCACCGGCGTGAGCGGCTCCGGGAAGTCGTCGCTGGCCTTCGACACGATTTACGCGGAAGGCCAGCGGCGCTACGTCGAGTCGCTGTCGGCGTACGCGCGGCAGTTTCTCGAGCGGATGGAGAAACCGGACGTCGATCGCATCGACGGGATCGCGCCGGCGATAGCCATCCGGCAGAAGAACAGCGTGCGCAACCCGCGCTCGACGGTTGGCACGACGACCGAAATCCACGATTACATGCGGCTGCTGTTCGCGCGCATCGGCCGCACGCTCTGCCGCAAGTGCGGGCGCGAGGTCGTGCGCGAGACGGCCGAAGTCGTCGCGGGCCAGCTCGCGCAGCTGTCCGACGGCGCGCGGCTCCTCATCGGGTTCGATCTGCCGGTCGTCGAGACGACGGTGTCGATCGCGGACGCGCCGGAGGTCGACGAGCTCGTGGAAATCGCGGACGAGGCGGCCGGCAACGGCGACGCGCGCCAGCCGGCGCTGATCGATCCGCCGGTCCGCCAGAGCGCGGCCGCAGCCACGTCCGCCGTCGCCGCGACGCTCGCTCCGCACACTGCTCAAGGTGGTCGTCGATCGCGTGCAGCTCGCGAGCGGCGCCGGCGAGGAGAAGGCCGACGAGGTGCGGCAGCGGCTCACCGACTCGATCGAGACGGCCTATCTCGAAGGCGGCGGCGCCGCGTGGGCGATAGAGCAGTCGAGTCAGTCGGCCGTCGGCAGTCCGCCGGGTCGCGAGCATCTGTTCTCCGAACGCTTCGAGTGCCGACAGTGCGGCATCACGTACGAAGATCCGCAGCCGCGGCTCTTCTCCTTCAACAATCCGTTCGGCGCCTGCCCGACGTGCCACGGCTTCGGCAACATCATCGAGCTCGACATGGATCTCGTCGTCCCCGATCCGTCGAAGTCGATCCAGCAGGGCGCGATCGAGCCGTGGAGCAAGCCGCATTATCGCGCGCAGCTCGCCGAGCTGAAGCGCGCGGCGAAGCGCGAGAGGATCCGTCTCGACGTGCCCTGGTCCGAGTTGAGCGACGAGGAGAAGCGGGTCGTCGTCGACGGGGACGGCGAATACGACGGCGTTCGCGGATTCTTCCGATGGCTCGAGCGGAAGAAATACAAGGTGCACGTCCGCGTGTTCCTCAGCCGGTACCGCGGCTACCTGACGTGCCCCGACTGCCGCGGCGCGCGGCTGCGGCGCGAGGCGCGCGACGTGCGCGTCGCCGGCCGCACGATCGACGAAGTCTCCGCGCAGACCGTCCAGCAGGCGCAGGCGTTCTTCGCGGGGCTGCAGCTCACCGAGAAAGAACGGGTGATCGCGGAGAAGGTGCTGAAGGAGATTCAGCGCCGCCTCTTGTTCCTGAGCGACGTCGGGCTCGATTACTTGACGCTCGATCGCCTGTCGTCGACGCTCTCGGGCGGAGAGGCGCAGCGGATCAACCTCGCGACATCGCTCGGGTCGGCGCTCGTCGGCACGCTGTACGTGCTCGACGAGCCGTCGATCGGGCTGCACTCGCGCGACAACCTGCGGCTCATCGCCATCCTGCGCCAGCTTCGCGATCAGGGCAACACGGTGCTGGTCGTCGAGCACGACGCCGACATGATCCGCGTCGCCGATCACATCGTCGACCTCGGGCTCGGCGCGGGCGAGCAGGGCGGCCGCATCGTCTACTCGGGGACGCTCGCCGGGTTGATGCAGGAGTCGCGTTCGCTGACGTCGAAGTATCTGCGGCAGGAGCTCGCGATCCCGGTGCCGCAGACGCGGCGGCGCGGCACCGGGCAGAAGATCAAACTGCTCGGCGCGAGCGAGCACAACCTGAAGCACATCGATATCAGCATTCCCCTGAACACGCTGACGGTCGTCACCGGCGTCAGCGGATCGGGGAAGTCGACGCTCGTGCACGACGTCCTGTACGCCGCGATCAAGCGCGCCAAGGGCGGCTGGGACAAGCGCGTCGGCGCGTTCTTGAAGCTCGAGGGCGTCGAGTACGTCACCGACGCCGTGCTCGTCGATCAGGCGCCGATCGGCCGGACGCCGCGATCGAATCCGGTGACCTATCTCAAGGCGTTCGATCCGATCCGCGAGCTGTTCGCCGCGACCAAGGACGCGCGCTCGCGCGGGCTGACGGCGAGCCACTTCTCGTTCAACGTGCCGGGCGGGCGCTGCGAGGCGTGCCAGGGCGAGGGCGAAGTGCGCGTCGAGATGCAGTTCCTCGCCGACGTCTTCGTGCCGTGCGATCAGTGCGACGGCAAGCGCTTCAAGCCGCAAGTGCTCGAGGTGCGCTACCGCGGCCGCACGATCCATCAGGTGCTCGATCTGACCGTGCGCGAGGCGCTCACCTTCTTCAGCAGCTCGCCGAAGGTCCTCCGTCGGCTGCAGGTGCTCGACGAGATCGGCCTCGGGTATCTGCGCCTCGGTCAGCCGGCGACGACGCTGTCGGGTGGCGAGGCGCAGCGGATCAAGATCGCGGCGCACCTGTCGTCGCACAGCGGCGAGCGCCTGCTCTACATCCTCGACGAGCCGACGACGGGGCTGCACTTCGCCGACATC
>QHWK01000744.1 GCA_003223775.1 Acidobacteriota bacterium | reverse complement strand
GCGGTGAGGCCTGAGCGCGTGAGCGCTGTGCCGCCGTCCACCGCGATCCGATCGTCGCCCACGGTCGCGGTGCCTTCGCCGATCAGGACGAGCGCGAGATGTGCGAGCGGCGCGAGGTCGCCGCTCGCCCCGACCGAGCCGCGGCTGGGGATGACAGGGTGCACGCGCGCGTTCAGCGCCGCGACGAGCAGATCGAGCGTGGCGCGCCGCACTCCGGAGTAGCCCTTCGCGAGCACGTTCGCGCGCAGGGCCATCATGCCGCGCACGGTGCGAACCGGCAGCGGCTCATCGACTCCGGCCGCGTGACTGCGCAGCAGGTTCTGTTGCAGTTCGCCGAGCGCGGCCTTCGGGATCGCGACCTCCGCCAAGGATCCAAAACCCGTATTGATTCCGTAGACGGGCGCATCCCCCGAGGCATACCGGTCGACGACCGCGCGGGATGCGTCGACCGCCGCCGCCGCACGCGCGTGCAGAGAAACCGGCGCATAGTCGTCCGCGATCGATTCGACCTGTTCGAGGGTCAGCGTGTCGCCGTCGAGGATGATCATGAAAGGAACGGGTGAACTAGAATACTGCGGGACTGATGCGTATGAACATAGCGGTGCTCGGCGCGCAATGGGGCGATGAGGGCAAGGGAAAGATTGTCGACCTCCTCACGCCGAATTTTTCGATCGTCGCGCGCTACCAGGGCGGACACAACGCGGGCCATACGGTCTATGCCGGTGGACGCAAGTTCGTCCTGCGGCTGCTGCCCTCGGGCATCCTGCACGATGGAATCACATGCGTGATCGGCAACGGCGTCGTTGTCGATCCGCAGGCGCTGTTCGCCGAGATCGACGAACTGGCAAAGGCCGGCATCTCAATCGGCGATCGACTGATTGTCAGCGACAAGGCGCATCTGATCCTTCCGTATCATCGCGAGCTCGACCTGCTGAGCGAGGCCCGCCGCGGCGAGCGCCGAATCGGGACGACGTCGAGAGGGATCGGACCCGCGTACGAGGACAAGATCGCCAGGCGCGGGGTGCGGGTCGGAGACATGGCGAATACTGACACGCTGAGCAGCGCCATCCGCCACAACGTCGAGGCGCGCAATCGCCTGATCGGCGACTCGGTGATGGATGCGGACCAGGTGCTCGCAGATCTGCGCGCCGCGTGGACACGCATGGCGCCGTGGGTCGCCGACGTATCGCTGTTTCTGTCGCGCGCGAGGGCGGACGGCCGGTCGATCATGTTCGAGGGGGCGCAGGGGACGCTGCTCGACATCGATCACGGCACGTATCCGTACGTGACCTCGTCGAATGCCACGATCGGCGGCGTGTGCACCGGCCTCGGGCTGCCGCCGCGGGCGATCGACGGCGTGCTCGGCGTGGCGAAGGCCTACACGACCCGCGTCGGCGAAGGGCCGCTGCCGACGGAGCTGACGGGCGACCTGGGCAACCGGCTTCGCGAAACAGGCCAGGAGTTCGGCGCCGTCACCGGGCGGCCGCGGCGCTGCGGCTGGTATGACGCCGTCGCGCTCCGCTACGCTGTGCGCGTCAACGGACTCGATGCGCTGGCGCTCACGAAACTCGACGTCCTCGACGGCATGGAGGAGCTGCAGATCTGCACGTCGTACCGCTGCCACGGAAAAACCCTGACCGAGTTTCCCGGTGAGATCGCGCAGCTCGGCGCGTGCGAGCCGGTGTATGAATCGCTTCCGGGATGGACGCACCCGACTGCGGGTGCGCGGCGCTACGCGGATCTGCCAAAGGCCGCGCAGGGCTACATCGCGCGCCTCGAGGAGCTGACCGGCGTGCCCGCGGCCGTGCTGTCGACCGGCTCGGCGCGAGAGGACACGATCATCCGCGACGAGTCCGTGGCAGCCGCGTGGTTCGGCAAGTAAACGACGCGCGACGTGCGTACTCCGTATGATCCGCGGCTTTCACTGAACCGCGCGGAACGTACGCCTCTGTGCGTGTGTCTGCGTGTCCTCTGCGGGTTTGTGGCGAGGGCGTTCTTGGCGAAATCAGGCCCGGTGGCGCGAGATCAGGGAGTCGAGGGCCTGCGCGTCGCCGTCGGTGAACTCGACGCCCGCGCGATACTGGGGCGTCTTGGCGGGCTCTTTCGCCAGCTCGAATTTCGCCCACGCTATCGCGCCGCGGAAACGCAGCACGAAGTCGTCGTTGGGAACGGTGATGCGGACCTTCTGGTTCGGACGCAGGACGGTCGTCGAAATCACCTGGGCGCCGACGATCGAGAGGTCGATCACCGCCGCCGGATTGCCATCGAGCTGCAGTTCGATCCCGTCACGGACGCGGAACCGCGGAGCGCGCCGGGTGCCGTGCCAGTCGAGCGATTTCGGCGCCTCTTCGGTCGCAATCGACGATGGGGCGGGCTCGAGCTCCACTTGCGAACCGTCGGCTTGCGCGATCACACGGGCCGGCGCCGACGGCTTCACCACTTGCCGCGTGTAGTCGCCGGTGTGCGACATGACGCGCACTTCGGCGTTGGCCAGCTGCGGGTCGCTTTTGATCCGGTTGATCAACGCCGCGCCGCGCGGCGTGGCGGCGAAAAGCCGCTCGAGCACGACAAGATTCGGCCGCTGCTCGATAATCGTCTGCAGCGCCTGGATCGGTTCGGTATCGGGAAACGCGAGAATCTCGCCGTCCGCCTTCACGCGATCCTTCAGCGCGGGCATCAGATTGTGAGCAGCGATGACAACTGCGGCCGCGGGCATCCGGTCAGTCTAGCATGAGCCTGAAACACGACGCCGACGTCATCGTCGCAGGCGCCGGTCCCGCTGGGGCGACTGCCGCACGCGCGCTGGCGCGCTCGGGTG
>QHWK01000743.1 GCA_003223775.1 Acidobacteriota bacterium | reverse complement strand
GCGCGGCTCGAAGCCGACGCCGATCTGCATCGAGAGCGTCGAGTCCCGGTTGCGCCCGGCGACGACGGCGTCGTAGTACTCCCGCGCGGACATCCGATCGCTCACCGCGCCGTAGTCGCGCATCATGCCGGCCGTGACCTGCCCGCGCAGCCCCAGACGCCAGACCAGCTCCTGCCGCGCGGCGTACAACGCGGTCGCGAGGCCGCGTCCGCGATACGCCGGGTGCACGCCGACATCGGCGCCGTACAGCCACTCGCCGTTCGGTTCGTGCGACGTCAGCCAGCCGCCCTGAATCACGTCGGCGAACGTGTGATCGACGCGATCGAAATCGAAGTGCAGCCGCAGGGTCGTCGTCGCGCCGACGACGTCGTCGCCGTCGAGGACGACGAACTGGCCGCCGGGGAAGAGCTCGAGATGTTTCAGGTAGTGGCGCGCTTTGAAGCGCTCCGCGTCGTCGAGCGTCGGAAAGCAGATCCGCTGCAGCTCCTCGAGCGCTGCCGCATGCTCGGGCCGCGTGTGCTGGACGACGAGGCCGTCCGGACGCTTGCGGAAGTACCACATCGGTGCGGAGCCGACTTTGGTATAAACGCTGCAAGGTTGTCAACGAATGGGGTACCATGCGGCGCAAACGTGAATCGAACGAAGCCTCACGCGCGCAGCCGCGTCGCCCGCGTCGGCCTGCTCACGGTGAGCGAGACGGCGCGCGTGCTCGGCGTGAGCCCCTCGACGCTGCGTTTGTGGGAGAGCGTGGGACTCATCACCCCCGCGCGCAGCAACGGACGCTACCGTTTGTACAGCCCGGAGCTCCTCGAGGTCCTCAAGCGGATCAAATATCTTCGCGACGTCAAGCAGCTGAACCTGCCCGGCATCCGCCAGATGCTCGGCAAGACCGTGACGGCGAAATCGAGCAACGGCGGCCGCCCCACCGATCTCGGCCCCAAGCTTCGCCGGCTGCGCAAGCGCACCGGCCTGGGCGTCGTCGAAGCGGCGGAGAAAGCCACGATCTCGGCGGGTTTCCTGAGCGCGATCGAGCTGTCGCGCGCGAACCCGTCGGTGGCAACGCTGCACCGCCTCGCGGCTACGTACGGGACGACGGTGCTCGAATTCTTCGACTTGCCGAAGCAGTCGAGTCATCTCGTGCGGCCGCCCGATCGCCGCGCGATTCAAACGCAATCGGGCGTGCGCATCGAGCTGCTGTCGGTGGGCGCGCGGCAGCTCGAGAGCCAGCTGTTTCGCGTGCAGCCGGGCGCCGGCAGCGACGGATCCTATTCGCACCAGGGCGAGGAGTTCATCTTCATGATCTCGGGGACGCTCGAGATCTGGCTCGACGAGCTGCAGTGCCACACGCTGCACGAAGGCGACGGCTTCTGGTTCGAGAGCACGGTCGGCCATCGGTGGTACAACCCGTCCACCGACGAAGCGGTGCTCCTCTGGGTGAACACACCGCCGACTTTCTGATTGTGCTGGCGCCGTGTTGAACATTGCGCTCCTCCTCCTCGCCCTCGGACAGTTCGCCGGCAGCAACACCGGCGAGCTTCGTCTCACGGTGAGCGATCCGTCTGGCCTGCCGCTCGAGTGCTCGGTGGAATTGACCAGCGAGGCGACCGCGGTGCGCCAGGCTCTGCGGACTGGCGCGGACGGACGTCTGGAGGCAAAGCGGTTGCCGTTCGGCACATACCGTCTCGCCGTCGTGCGCGACGGCTTCGCACCGTTCGCCGAGCTGATCGACATCCGCACGGCGCTGCCGATCGAGCGCCACGTAACGCTGATGCTGGCTACCGTGCAGGCGCAGGTGACCGTCAGCGCCGACGACACGCTGCTCGACGTGCGTCAGACGGCGCCCGTGCGGCGGATCGGCGCGGAAGCGCTGCAGGAGCGCGCGAGCGCGCTGCCGGGCCGCGGCATCGTCGATCTGGTGAACACGCAGCCAGGCTGGCTCCTCGAAGCCAACGGGATCCTGCACCCGCGCGGCTCCGAGTACCAGACGCAGTACGTCGTCGACGGGCTGCCGCTCACCGATAATCGATCGCCAGCCTTTGCGCCCGAGATCGACGCCGACGATGTGCACGCGATGAACATCCTCACCGGCGGCTACCCGGCGGAGTACGGCCGCAAGCTCGGAGGCGTGATCGAAGTCGCGACGGCCGGGCAAGCGCGGCGCGGTTTTCACGGCAGCGCCGGCGCCTCGCTCGGCAGCTTCGCGACGAGAAGCGGCGACGCGGCGGCCGAGTACGGCTGGCCGCGGACGACGATCAGCGTGACCGCCGGCGCCGCCGGAACGGATCGCTATCTCGATCCGCCGATCGAGGAGAACGCGACGAACCACGGATCGACGTCGCATCTCGCCGCGCACTTCGAGCACGACGCGACCGACGCGGATCGGATCGGCCTCATCGTCCGGTACGGCGCCGCGCGCTTTCTCGTGCCGAACGAACGCGTGCAGGAAGAGGCGGGCCAGCGGCAGGATCGCGAGAGCGAGGAGACCGCGGCGCAGTTTTCGTATCAGCGGATCCTGCCGGCGCCGGTGATCCTCGACGTGCGCGGGATGGCGCGCGATCTGTCGGCGCGCTTGTGGTCGAACCCGCAGGCGACGCCTGTCGCCGCGCAGCAGGACCGCGGCTTCCGCGATCTCTACGTCAAGGCGGCGCTCGCCGGACACGCCGGCGTGCACGAATGGAAAGCCGGCGGCGACGTCGCGGCCGGTACCGTTCGCGAGCGCTTCTCGTATCGCATCGCCGATCCCGCCGCGTTCGACCCGGGCACGCCGCCCGCGTTCGACTTCGACGATCGACGCGCGGATCGCGAGGCGGCGGTGTTCG
>QHWK01000742.1 GCA_003223775.1 Acidobacteriota bacterium | reverse complement strand
ATCGAGCGCCGGCTGCTCCCACACGCCCGCGGCAATGTCGCCGCGCACGCGCGCAGTGCGCACGACGTCCATCGCGGTGACGCCGATCTGCCACGCGCGCCGCCGGCCCGTATCGCCGACGCCGACCGAGACGCTCGTCAGCCGCCCGCGCCGCACGATTGCGTGTTCGGTCGTCACCGCCGTGCCGTACGGCGTCATCTCGAAGCGCAGCGCCGGCAGATACCGCATGTCGTGCGGCAGCGGAATCATCGGCGCCGGCGCCGACGTCTGGCCGCGAACCAGATATGCAAACGCCCACGCGTAGCCGGCATACGCCAGCATCGGGTCGGCGAGCATCAGGAGCGCTCGCCGCTTCAAGGTCGCCGCGTCGAGCGGCGTGCACGCCGGCGGATCGCACTGGTCGTTGACCTCGATCAGGAACGAGCGGACGTCGTGGCCCTCCGGCGATCGCGGCGAGACGCTGCGGATGTACCGCAGGCCGTCGAGCCGCGATTCGAGATACAGCCAGCCGTCGCGGTACGGCAGCGCGCCGCCGGCGAGCGCGTGTCGCGCGACGGCATCGGCGAGGACGTTCTGCGCTTCGATGCCCGCCGTGTCGATGGCAAGGGCGTCGGCGCGTGTCACGAGCAGGTCGCCCGAAAACGACGTGACGGCGCCGCCCGGGCCGTACGGAATCGGCGCGTCGAATCCGTACTTCACGTGGCGCGCGCCGATCTCGCGCAGCCGCGCGCCGTGGCCGAACACTTCGTGGCCGACGACCATGAAAAAATGGTCCTGCGGCAGATCCAGCCCGAACCACTTGCCGAAGCGATAGCCGATGCCGAGCGCCCGCCTGACGCGCGTCGATTCGTCGAAGCGCGCCGGCGGCAGCCAGCGATCCTCGACGGCGCCGGCGGCGCGATGCAGCGACAGCAGATCGGCGGCGCCCGCTGCCGGCGTCATGTCGCGATCGAGCAGCACGACGTAGGGCGGATCGTCCTGTGCGCCAGCGACGCCGCACAGGAAATGGGCGGAGAAGAGCAGCGCGATGACGCGGCGCCGCGTCGCCACGATCGGCGATCGTCTACAGGTTGCCGGCCGACGGCTTCGGCCGGACCGCGTGCGGCAGCGCCAGCCGGTTGTCGTGGGTGACGTAGCTGATTTGCAGGTTGTAGCCGTTCGGCGTCGCCGTGTGATAGCTCTTGAACGCGGCGACGTGGATCTCGTCGCCGGTCGACGTGTCGATCTGCGCGCGCAGGCCGCGCTTCTCGAGCTCCGCCTTGACGCCGTCGGTGTCCCACGGCTGAATGCCGAACGAGATGTGATCGATGCCGAGCCGCGATCGGCCGCCGCCGCCCCCGAACTTCGGATCGAGCGGATTGCCGCCGCGGATGATGATGTCGCCGATCTCGCCGATGAGGCACTCGTTCTGGCTGCCTTCGTCGTAGGTCTGCTTCCAGCCGAGGAGGTTCGTGTAGAACGACGTGCTCTTCTTGTAGTCGGACACGCCGAAGGAGAAGTGATCGAGCCACACCGTCTTCCAGCCGGTCGGCGCGAACGGCGCCGCCTCCGACAGCTTCGCGGCCGCGGGCGCCGCCTTGCGGCGCTTCGCGAACGCGCCGTTGCTGATCTGGAGATCGAACCCGTCAGGATCCTTCACGTGGAAGCTCTCGAACCCGTTCGGGCCCGTTTCGGCGATTGGCGTGAGACCGCGCGCCTTCAGCTCGCGCTCGACAGTTTTCGCGCTCCATGGCTCGATGCCGACGCAGAACGAATCGACCACCGCGTGCACCGGACCGCCGCGGCCGCCGCGCGCGCCGCCTGGCTCGAACGCCTCGGCCGGGGCCTGCCTGAAGATCGCCGACCCCCAGTCGCCGATGTCGAGCAGCGCCTCGCTTGCCATCGTCGCTCCGGAGCGTCCATCCCATCAGCGCGATGTAGAACGCCGCTTCCTTCCGGTAATCCGCGACGCGGAAAGTGATGTGCTCGAGCGACGTCGTCTTCCAGCCGGTCGGCGCGAAGACGGCCGCGATCGCTGTCGTATTGCAGGCCGGGATGCCGAACGTGCGCATGCAGCGGCCCTGCGCAAAGGCCGAGCGCGCGGTGCCGGCACCGGCCGCGCAGGCAACGGCACGCAGCAGGTCGCGCCGCGAGAATCGGTGATCGATCATGTCGTCCTCCGCCGAAGTCGGTGACGTGCGGCGCTCAGTCTACGCCATCACCCCTATATTTCGGCGAGCGCTTCCGAATCCAGTCCACGCGTGAACCTGGCGACGCGACGTCGTCAGGCGTGGCGGAAACCATCCCGTTGAATCGGAGCGCGCCGGCATCCAAATTGTTCGCCTTCATGCTTGACAACCGGAGACATCGACACGAATATCTCGTGGCCTGTCAAACAACACGGGGTGTCGACTATGCAGATGTGCGTGAGATTCAAGTTGGGCGTTCTGTCGCTTTCGATCCTGCTGGGAGCCGTCGGCTGCTCGAGCAGCAGCAGCAGTCCGTCATCGCCGAGTCCAACGCCGACGGTGACCTTCTCCACGCAAATCCAGCAGCAGATTTTCAACCCTGCGTGCACGGCCTGCCATACCGACGACGGCCGGACGCCGTCCTCGAATCTGAACCTCAAGTCGGGCGTTTCGATCTCG
>QHWK01000741.1 GCA_003223775.1 Acidobacteriota bacterium | reverse complement strand
CACCGCCGCGCGCATCGCGTCGACGTCGAGCTGGTAGCGATCGTCGGTCGGCACGCGCACCGCCGTGCAGCCCGCCATCTGAATCGCCATCTCGTGGTTGAAGTAGAACGGCACGGGCACGATCACTTCGTCGCCGACGCCGGTCACGGCGAGCACCGCGTGGACGAACGCCATGTTCGCGCCGGCCGTGACCATCACGCCTGTTCCGCGCGCGACGTCGATGCCGTTGTCGCGCGCCAGCTTGTCCTCGATCGCGCCGATGAGCGCGCGCAGCCCGACGCCGTCCTGGTACGCGTGCGTGTCGGGGTTGGCGATCGCTTCGCGCGCGACGTCGAGCGCCGCCGGCGGCGGCCCGTAGTGCACGACGCCCTGGCCGAGCGAGATCGTGCCTGGCACCTGGCGGATGAGGTCGCCGATCACCGCGACGATCGGCGGCTGAACGGCGTCCATGCGCGTGGGGATCGTCACCGTCTGCATTATATTTGTGGGCTCCGGAGGGTCCGATGATACCGCGCCGCACCACGCTTGTCGCCGCCGCGATCGCGATGGCGTCGCTCGCCGCGACGGCCGCCGGAGGGCTTCAGACGCCGGAGCAGTTCCTCGGCTTCCGCGTCGGCGCCGACAACAAGCTGGCGCGCTGGGATCGGATCGTCGACTACATGAAGCTCGCCGCCGCGAATTCCGATCGCGTGCGGTTCCGTGAGCTCGGGAAGACGAGCAGCAACAACCCGTTCGTCGCGCTCGAGATCAGCGCGCCCGACACGCTGAAGAACCTCGATCGCTACAAGCAGCTCGAACGCCGGCTGTACTTCCAGGGCGGCGCGCCGACCGACGCCGAGCGCGACGAGATCTTCCGGCAGGGGAAGCTCGTGCTGCTCGTCACCTGCAGCATCCACGCGACCGAGATCGGCGCGACGCAGATGTCGCTCGAGCTCGTGCACCGGCTCGCGACGAGCGACGCGCCGGAGGTGAAGAAGATCCTCGACAACGTGATCTTCCTGCTCGTGCCGAGCCTGAATCCCGACGGGCAGATCCTCGTCACCGACTGGTTCAACAAGAACGTCGGCACGGAGTACGCGAACAGCCCGATCCCGTCCCTCTATCACCCCTACGTCGGCCACGACAACAACCGCGACATGTACATGTTCACGCAGAAGGAGAGCCAGCACACGGCGCGGCTGCTGTGGCACGACTGGTTTCCCGCGGTGTGGCTCGACGAGCATCAGATGGGCAGCAACGGCGCGCGCATCTTCGTGATGCCCGCCACCGATCCGATCAACCCGAACGTGCACCCGCTGATCTACCGCTGGAACGCGATCCTCGGGCAGTCGCAGGCGGCGGCGCTCGAGGCGGCGGGCAAGGAAGGGATCATCTACAACTCGACGTACACGAACTTCTGGGAAGGCGCGATGGCGTGGAGCGGCTGGTGGCACAACCAGATCGGCCTGCTCACCGAGGTCGCGAGCGCGCGCGTCGCGGCGCCGATGGAACAGCAGCGCGCGAACCCGAATCGGCCCGCGCCGGCCGAGGGCCGCGGGGAAGGCGGACGCTCATCGACAGGCTCAGGGGCAGCGCCTGGCGATGCGCGGGGCAGCGGACCGCAGTTCAGCGACGCGCCGCTGCCGCCGCCCGCCGATATGACGCCGCGCACCGAGTATCCACGCCCGTGGCTCGGCGGGAAGTGGACGATGCGCGACATCGTCGACTACGAGCTCATCGCGACGATGGCGCTGCTCGAGGCGGGCGCGGATCGGCGCGAGACGATCCTGCGGCAGATCTACGAGGTGAACCGGCAGACGATCGAGGACGGCCGGAAGGGAAACCCGTCGGCGATTCTCGTGCCGCTCGGCCGGCAGCACGACGCGCGCGAGGCCGCGCATCTGGTCGACAAGCTGCAGATGGCCGGCGTCGAGGTGTACCGCGCCGACGCGCCGTTCGACGCCGACGGCCGATCGTACGCGGCCGGCACGTTCGTCGTGCCGATGACGCAGGTGTTCGCGCGCTACGCGAAGGACATGCTCGAGCGTCAGACGTACCCCGAAGTGCGGCGCGGCCCGAACGCGACGCCCGAAGCGCCGTACGACGTGACGGCCTGGTCGCTCGGCATGCTGCTCGGCGTCGACACCGTGTTCGTCAGAGGCGCAGTGCCGGGGCTGAAGCTGACGAAGCTGGAGGAGGCGCCGAAGATCGCCGGCGACGTCAACGGCGGCGGCGGCCGCTTCGCGTTCGACTACAAGGGGCCCGACTCCGCGATCGCGATCAACCGCCTGCTCAAGGACGGCGCGCGCATCGTCTTCGACGCTCCGTCGCACGTCGTCGCCACCGGCGCGCAGCGCGGCCGGATCGAACAGCTCGCGCGCGACTTCGGGCTGACCGTGCAGGCGTCACCGGAACCGAAGAACCAAACCCGGACCCAGAATCAGAACCAGAACCAGAATGGGAACGCTGACCGCAGGACGCTGAACGCCGAGCCCGGCGGAGCCGTTCCCGTCCGAGCAGTACGAGTTCAGTCTCACGTCGATCCACAACGCCGACATTCGCGGCGGCAAGCTGCGGCAGAAGTTCGACGCAATCGTCTTCGCCGATCAGGATCCGCGGGGCATCGTCGACGGCTACGAGTCGAGCGCGATACGTCCCGAGTATCGCGGCGGGATCGGCGAGGCGGGCATCGAGAGCCTGAAGCAGTTCGTCGCCGACGGCGGCACGCTCGTCACGATGGGCAGCGCATGCGATCTCGCGATTGACAGGCTGCCGATTCCGGTGCGCAACCTGAAGAAGGGGCTGACGCGCGATCAGCATTTCGCGCCGGGGACGATCCTGCGGATCGAGGTCGACGCGCAGCATCCGATCGGCTACGGCGTCGCACCCGAGACGTACGGCTTCTACATCAACAGCCCGTTCTTCTCGATCGTGGAAGGCTTCGCGTCGCAGCGGACGACGGTGGTGGCACGCTACCCGAACACGAACGTCATCGCGTCGGGCTGGCTGAAGGGCGAGGAGCTGATGGCGGGCCGCGCCGCCGTCGTCTCGGTGGAGATGAATCCCGGCCGCGTCGTCCTGTTCGGCCTGCGCCCGCAGCACCGCGCGCAGACGCACGCGACGTTCCCGATGCTCTTCAACGCGCTCTATCTGGCCGCGGCGGGCGACGCGCCCGCCAAGACGTCGAACTGATTGTCCATCCGCATCTTCGTCACCGGCGGCACGTTCGACAAGGAGTACAACGAGCTCACCGGCGCGCTGGCGTTCAAGGACACGCACCTGCCGGAGATGCTGCGCCTGGGGCGCAGCCGCGTCGACGTCTCGGTCCGGACCCTGATGATGATCGACAGCCTCGACATGACCGACGCGGACCGCGACGTGATCGTCGCGCAGTGCCGGCAGGCGGCGGAGCGGCAGATCGTGATCACGCACGGCACCGACACGATGATCGAAACCGCCGCGGCGCTCGCGCGCGCGCTGCCGCCCGACGCGGGCAAGACGATCGTCCTCACCGGCGCGATGATCCCGTACGCCTTCGGCAGCTCCGACGGCCTGTTCAACCTCGGGAGCGCGCTTTCTTTCGTGCAGGTGCTGGCACCGGGGGTGTACGTCGCGATGAACGGCCGGCACTTCTTGTGGGATCGCGTAAAAAAGAATCGCCAGACTGGGAACACGATGATGACGCGAGTCCGGGCAAGTGCCCGATCGTTCGTTGGACGATTGACAGCGCGTTTCAGGATTACCGTAGCGCAGCTCCGAGCGGCCGTGGGCAGGCCTGAAGGCCTGTGTCCTCTGTTCTTTTTCTTTGTGTCCTTGACAGCCGCGGCGCAGCCCGTGCCGCCCGCGGAGATCGAGCGGCTGCTCAGCGACTACGTCGCGATCGACACGTCGAACCCGCCGGGCGACACGCGGAAAGCCGCGGACTTCCTCGCATCGATCCTCGAGCGCGAAGGGATTCCGGTCACGCGCTACGAGTCGGCGCCGGGAAAGGCGATTCTCTACGCGCGGCTGAAGGCCACGGCGTTGCCGCCCGCCGGCAAGGCGGTGGTGCTCCTCCACCACATGGACGTCGTGCCGGCCGATCGCGCGCAGTGGAAGACCGATCCCTTCGCGCCGACGATGAGGGGCGGCGAGCTGTGGGCGCGCGGCGCGATGGACATGAAGGGGCCGGGCGTCGCCGAGCTCGTCGCGTTCCTGCGGCTGAAGCGCGAGCGCGTGCCGCTCTCGCGCGACGTGATCCTGCTCGCCGAGCCCGACGAGGAGGTCGGCGGCGCGCTCGGCGCGCGGTGGATGATCGCGAACCACTACGCCGAGCTCGATCCCGAATACGTGATAGACGAGGGCGGGTTCGGCAGCCGCGATCTGTTCGCGCCGAACGCGCTCGTCTACGGCATCTCGGTCGCCGAGAAGAAGCTCGTCTGGTTGAAGCTGCGCGCCGAGGGCGTGGCCGGCCACGGCAGCCAGCCGACGGCCGACAACCCGAACGACCGCCTGGTGCGCGCGCTCGCGCGATTGCTTGCAGGCGGCGACCCTGAAAGTGTCGCCCTGCAGCCGACCGATGCAGGGCGGCCCGTTCAGGATCGCCGAGAACCTTCGATCCTCGACGTCATGCGCGCGAAGGTCGGCGCGTTCGCGCCGAACAAGTTCACCAACGCGATTCAGAAGTCGACGATCAGCCTGACATGGTTTCGTTCGGGCGTCGGCGATCCGCCGAAGATCAACGTGATTCCGTCGGTCGCGGAGGCCGGCCTCGACTGCCGCGTGCTCCCCGGCACGACGAAGGATCAGTGGATCGTGGAGGTGCGCCGGCGTCTGGGCGACGCGTCGATCCAG